>DATGJV010000785.1:0-4398 GCA_035295005.1 Ktedonobacteraceae bacterium
GGCGCTCGTGGCGTCAAACTCTCCGGCGGCCAGGTGCAACGGGCCGCAGCGGCGCGTATGTTTGTGCGTCCCGCTGAATTGCTGGTCTTTGACGATCTTTCCAGCGCCCTCGACGTCGAGACTGAGCATATTCTGTGGGAACGATTGTTTGATAGTGGAAAGCGCACCTGCCTCGTCGTCTCGCACCGCCGCGCCGTCCTGCAACGCGCCGACTCCATTCTTGTTCTCAAAGAAGGCCGCCTGGAGGCTGAGGGAACGCTTGAGTATCTACTGGAAAACTGTGAAGAGATGCGCCGATTGTGGAGCGGAAATGTGTAAGGACAGCTTCTGCACATTGAACAATGAACCTGGTATTAAATTTGCAGACTGGCACATTGCTTCGCTCGTACCCTGGGCGCGATCCCCCGTTCGGGGGAAAGCAAGATCACTTGAGCAAGCGATGTCATACAGGTTGTCACTGGCTATACTTACACCATGAGATGAAGAACACACGGCGGTCACAAAATAAACGGCCCCGTCAGTTATCTGAAAAGAAAAAAGGAGTAAACCAATGACAACTATTAATTTGACCAGCCAGCAAACAACTGCAAATTTGATCAACCAGCAGACAACCGTAAAATTAGTGAATCAGCAGTCAGCTACCCTTTCGTCAGTCTCTATGAAAAATCTTGTTGCTCGTATGGTACCCATGTTGCTTGAAGGTTCTATTCCGTTCGCTGTCTATATGATCGTTAAATCTACGTTCAATACTTCTGATATTGTCGCTTTGAGCATTGGCACGCTGGTACCGGCGGCATTGAGCATTTTTCACTTTGCACGCAATCGCAGAGTGGATATCATGAGCCTGATGATTATGCTGGGCCTTGTGGCATCCATCATCGCGGCAGTTCTGGGTGGCAGCCCGCAAATCCTGCTCATTCGTGAGTCTGCGTTCGGCGCACTCTTTGGCCTGGCCTTCTTGCTTTCACTGTTCATGCATCACCCATTGTTCTACTACTTGATGCGCCATTTTCGCTGCGGCAACGACGCGAAAAAAATTGCCATCTTCTCCGCACAGTGGAATCAGCCGAGATTTCGGAATGCCTGTCGTTTAGTCACTGTTGTCATGGGCCTGGGCAGCCTGGGAGAGTTCGCACTGCGTGTCTTCTTCGTCTTCACCCTGTCGGTTCCGCAGGTGCTGGCACTCTCAGCGGTGGTGTTTCCGGCAATCTACATAGCAATGGCAGTGTGGACGCTGTGGTACATGCGCCACATTCAACGCAAGCAGTATGTGTAGCATCCGCAACGGTTAAGGAAGTCAGGGTATTCGCAAGCGGATACCCTGACTTCCTTAACCGTTGCGGATGCTACACATTGTCTTATGTAATTTGAAGGGTTCTTCTCTAAGCATTTTGCAGCAAGCGTGCTAAATTGCTTATTTATGACCAGTAATTTCGTGGAAGTTTGCTTGAAGATATATTGAAGAGCAGGAATGTATACTCATAGGTGTGTGGGTTAGAAGAAACAGGGAACTATGCTCTTGCTTGTAGCCGCCTTGTTTCAGCAACATTACCCCGATAAACGTAATTTCGTCGTCAAACAATCATGATTGAAAGGAATGACCTGGATGGTTCGTTCAAAATTCTTGATGAGGCTATTCGCTGCGCTCGGTGTGGCAATGGCACTGGCTCTTACTTTCGGTGCCTTTGGCGCGTCAGCCGCGCAGGTAGCGAGCAGTAAAAGCACCCCACGGTATTTCACCTTCCATCACAATTTTTCCGCAGCGGCCCTGGCTAAATCGGGCCTGGCCCACTGGACTTCGTCGTTCACTTCCGAAGGGAAGACGTGGACGTATTCTATGGTCGGCACAGACCCTTCCAAAGGTTCGCAAACCACGACCGTTCCTGTAACGATTATTCCATTGAAGATGGTCTTCTCCAACAGCAAGTCCTTTGATGGAACATCGAGGGTGTCAGCCACCGTCAATTCGCCGCTTTTCAAAAGCGCGAAATTTATTAGCGGTACGACACAGTACGGCGACGCAGTTGCTCGTGCTGAGTTCTGGAACAGCGTCTCGAAGAAAAGCCCAAATTACCACGTGCTGGTAGGAACTCCTACTATCGCCAAGACAGTAACGATGAATATCCCATCAGCCAATGGCGCAACTGCGACAGACCCTTCAACCGGGAAGACCATCGGGCTTGTTGACATCAACTATCTCGATCCCCAGCTGCAGGCACTGTTGATCAAGTTGAACATCAAGGCTAACTCGTTCCCGATTTTCCTGTCTAACATGGTGTATGCGACAGGCGGCGCTCCCAACCTCAACAACTGCTGTATTGGTGGCTATCACAGTGCAGTGCAAAACCAGGCTGGCTTGCAGACCTATGCATGGTCAACCGAAGTTGATGAAGGCGTTCAGGGCGGCTTCAGCGAAGATGTGAGCGCATTGAGCCATGAGATGCTTGAGTGGTTCAATGATCCGTTTACCAACAATGCTGTACCCAACTGGATTTCCCCGATTGCACCCCAGTATGGATGCAATAACTCCCTTGAGGTTGGCGATCCTCTGGTTGGCGTCCTCTTCAAGGTAAAGGGCTTCAGCAGCGATCACCTGCAAGACGTGGCATTCTTCAACTGGTTTGCACGCCAGAAACCCTCACTGGCTATTAATGGTCTGTACACCTACCTGGGAACGTTCACCAAACCTTCCGCAAAGTGTTAAGACTTACTTTACAGGCAGTAACAATCGAATAAGCTGAAAAGCGGGCGGGTTCCTGTACAGGAACCCGCCTTCTTGCATCTTCATGCAAAAGATGTCACCATCCTCGCCGATTCGCACATCATAGCAACTGTTTCAAGCGATCAGGCGTTGATACTATGGAAAGTTTGATATGCTACAATAAAGTTGACAACGTGTGTACAGGAAAGGTAAGCACTATGAAATCAAATTGGTGGCACTACCTCACGAAATCTTTCTGGAGTGTTGATAGTATCGGTAGTTTTCTCAGTATTTGGAGCCTGTACAGTGCTGGCAGCATCCTCAGTATTGGCAGTGCAGGAGGTATTTTAAGCATCGGCAGCTCGGGCAGCATCCTCAGTATTGGCAGTACCGGTAGTATCTTGAGTATCGGCAGCGCAGGCGCTATTTTCGGCATCGGTGGACACAGTATGCTTCCACGTAAAAAGACAGTCGAGCACACATGAGAAGAAGCTCTCCAGCGTATCGGAGAGCTTCTTCTCATGGGTGCCCGGCCATCTTCAACCTTTTCCTATCTCAACCGTAATACCCCATAGACTGTTATGGATTACGCACGAAAAGAAAGCGCAAACGGATGACGGAACCTGGACACAGCATGATTACGTTCACCAGGGGTAATACAAAATTTACCTATCGTATCGCGGGCGTTGCCATCCACGATGGGCATGTTCTGTTGCAGCGAGCAGAAGCTGGCAACGAATGGTTTGTGCCGGGTGGCCGAGCGGAATTGCTGGAAACAACACAGGACGGGTTGCGGCGCGAGATGCGCGAAGAATTACACAGCGATATTCGAGTTGAACAATTGCTTTATGTAATCGAGAATTTCTTTTCAATTGGCGATATCGCCTACCACGAGTTGGGATTGTACTTTTTAATATCCTTCTTAGATGAGAGCATGTACGACAGGCAACGCACGTTTCTGGTTCAGGACGCCAACATACAGTTTATCTTCCAATGGATTCCTCTCCATACCCTCGAAAACATACCCGTGTACCCATTATGCCTACAAAAAGCGTTGCAATCTATCCCTGAAACAACACAACATATCGTACATTTCGATGGGTAACTCCTGAAAAAATCTGTGAACAATCCCATAAAATTCGTAGAACTTTTGTGATATGATAGGGAAGACAACACGTCAGCAAACACCCAGGGATCAGCAGATTTTTGATGGAGAGGTGAAATGACGACATCACATTCAGGGGACGAGTGGTTGAGCTTGCGCCAGGTTGCGGATATGTTGGGCATACATCCCGCCACCGTGCGGCTCTGGGCTGATCGCAATGAACTACCATCGAGTCGCACAACTGGCGGCCACCGGCGTTTTCGTCGGGCCGATATTGAGGCCCGTTTGCGCTCGGAGACCGAACGGAAACCACATCCTGCCGCGCAACTGCTTGTACAAAGCATCCTCGGTCGCGTGCGCTTCGCGTTCACCGATGGGACGCTGAATACGCTTTCCTGGTACCAGCATTTCAACGAAGCCGCTCGCGACGCCTATCGTCGCCTCGGTCGTCAGGTGCTGGAATTGCTGCTGCGTGCGCTAACCGAGACAGAAATAAGCGAAGAGCTACGTTATGAAGCCATAGAGCTTGGCACCGAATATGGTTCGATCACGTGCCATTCTCACGTGCCGGTCGCCGACGCGGTGCGTGCCT
>DATGJV010000786.1:0-3640 GCA_035295005.1 Ktedonobacteraceae bacterium
GAAAGTCAAGTAACTATTTCTTCCTCTTACTCAGGTACGGATGACAGTGCAAAAAAGTGTCAGTATTTAAGAGGAAAGGAAGAATGGATAATCCATAGCCAGGGAGCGGCCAGCAGCACGCTGCTGGCCGCTCCCTGGCTATGGATTATCCATTCTTCCTTTCCTCTTAAATACTGACACTTTTTTGCACTGCCATCCGTACCTGAGTAAGAGGAAGAAATAGTTACTTGACTTTCTCCAATTTTTGAAATCTTTCAGACATCCTCATGGGGCAAGTGGTGAACGTTTCACGATCGTCGTACCAGATGTAGCAGAGCTTATTTAGTACCTGGCAAGGAAAAACAGATGCAGATTCATCCTCTCAACACCGTTACAGCACCGGCATGTTCAGATGGTATTTTAGCGCGGCAGGCGCTGGCAGGCGACCAGCAAGCTTTTGAAATGCTGGTGAATCGTTACAGTACGTCGCTGTTCAGCTTTATCTACCACTACCTGGATGACTATGATAAGGCATGCGATATTTTGCAGCAAGTATTTCTCCAGCTTTACCTCTCGCTTGCCAATCTGCATACGAGTGAACCCCTGAAGCCGTGGCTGTTCCAGGTGGCACGCAATCGCTGTCTCGACGACATACGGCAGAGGAATCGGCGACGCAATGTCTATTTCTCCGAACTTGAAACTCCCAACGAAGAAGGTGAATCACCGCTGCTCTTTAGTATCCCCGATACGGGACGGCAGCCGGAAGAACTGGCAGAAAACCATGATCTGCAACGTCGCCTACTCAAGGCTATCCAGTCATTGCCGCCCAAATTTCGCTCCGTCGTCTTCTTGCGCTATACTGCACAACTGAGTTTCTCTGAAATCGGGCAGGTGTTGAGTATGCCGACGGCGACGGCAAAAACCTACTTTCAACGTGCAAAACCCTTGCTGCGCACGTATTTAAGCGAGGTCTCGGTGTATTCTGCGACACAGACATACTAAATTGAAAAGGGAATGTATGCGTTATGCCAGAACACGATATAATTGTCATTGGTGCCTCCGCGGGTGGGGTAGAGGCGTTGATCATGTTAACCGGAACGCTGCCTTCAAATTGGACGGCAGCGGTGTTCATTGTTCTGCATGTTCCCGCACAAAGTCCCAGCTTGCTGCCCGATATTTTGAACCGCTCCGGGCGTCTCAACGTGGTGAATGCAACGGATAACGCGGACATTGAATACGGGCATATATATGTAGCGCCACCCGACTTTCACCTGTTGGTTGAGCGCGAACATATGCGCGTTGTGAGCGGCCCCAGAGAGAATCGCCATCGCCCCGCGATTGACCCCCTTTTTCGTTCAGCCGCCGCGGCCTATGGGCCTCGCGTTACAGGTGTCATTCTGACCGGCTCGCTCGATGACGGCACAGCGGGGCTACAGGAAATCAAACGCTGCGGTGGTCTGGCTATTGTGCAAGACCCGCAGAACGCACTCTTTCCCAGCATGCCCTTGAGTGCGCTGGCAAACGTCCAGGTAGATTTTACATTACCACTCGCGGAAATTGGCCCTCTGCTGGGCCGCCTTTCCTATGAATCTTCCGGTGAAGAAAGCACAATTACTGTGGATGAAGAGATGAAGAAGGAACTGCGCCTGGAGCAGATGAACCCGGCGCTGATGCACACCAATGAACGGAGAGGCAAGCCATCCGTCTACTCCTGCCCCGATTGCGGTGGCGTTCTCTGGGAGATAGAGGATGATAGCATCCTGCGCTTTCGTTGTCGCGTCGGCCACGCCTTCTCTATAGAAAGCATGTTTGCCGGACAATCCGAGTCGGTGGAAAACGCGCTGTGGGTAGCCTTGAAGAATCTGCAAGAGAATGCTGACTTCACGCGGCGTTTAGTTCAACACGCCCGCACTCACGGACACTCTATGCTCGCCCAACGCTACGAAACCAGACTGCGCGAAGTCAACAAACACATTGAGGTTATCGCCAATATTCTTAAAAACAGCAACCAACACGAGTCATCCGTCGTAGAGATGGACGTGTGAATGGTTGGAGGGGCTCGACATGGCTTCGCTCGTACCCTGGGCGCGATAAATCGGGCCCGGGGTACGAGCCGCAGCGCTGTGCCAGTCAGAGGTTTTATTCCGAGTTTCTTTCTTTCATCAGCATTAGCACGCCCACTGGCGCGAGCGGAGTGATGTGCCAGTTTACATTTTCCCCCCTGAGCAAACAGGTTGACAAACACCAACAGGAAGAATATAGTGATTTATGATATACAGGTACCTCATTATCCAGATCCAATAGAATTGCTCACTTTCCTTAGCAGCACGTGGAAACTGCGGTGATTATACATAGCACAACTGAAAAAAGGGACACGGCCCATGAGCAATAATGGACAGAAAACCACTGGTTCCGGTGATCTGGTGGTAGTTGGTTCTTCGGCGGGCGGCATTGAGGCGCTGTCTATTCTGGTCAGCACGTTACCAGCAGACTTTTCCGCGCCGATTGTGCTGGCGCAGCACCTCGATCCTAACCGTCCGAGCAGCCTCGATACTATTTTGCAGAGGCGCACGTGCCTCCCTGTTGAAGTCGTGAGTGTGAATAGCCGACTGGAGGCGGGGAAAATTTATGTGGTGCCGTCGAACCGCCATGTTGCCATTAGCGACGGGCATGTGTTCATACAGGGAGACCACGCGAAGAGGCCACGGCCATCGGTAGACCTCTTGCTTTCGAGCGCAGCTAAAGTGTATGGCGAACACTTGATAGCGGTTATCCTCACCGGCTCTGGTTCCGACGGGGCGGCGGGTGCCATCGAGGTCAAGAACATGGGCGGGACCGTGATTGTGCAGAATCCACAGACGGCACGCTATCCCTCTATGCCCCTGGCGCTGCCACCAACGGTCATAGATATGGAGGTGGACATCGAACAAATCGGTCCTATCCTCTATGATCTGCTCATGGGTGCCAGCTTACCGGAACCGGAAGAGCGGACGGAAAATGTGCTGCACAGCATTCTTGAGCGCGTCAATCACCAGGCAAGTATAGATTTTCGCCCGTACAAAACGTCAACCATTCTGCGGCGCGTCGGACGGCGCATGACTGTGACGCACTGCAAAACGATGCATAACTACCTGGAATACTTGCGCAGCCATCCTGAAGAGATTGGCGAACTGGTCAAGGCATTTCTCATTAACGTGACGCAGTTTTTCCGTGACATAGATGCGTATATCTACCTCAAAAACGAGATATTGCCACGGCTGATTGAGCAGGGGCGTTCACAAAACCGCGTGTTGCGGTTCTGGACAGCGGGTTGCTCTACCGGCGAAGAACCATACTCGCTGGCAATGCTTCTGATTGAGGCGTTAGGGGAGGAACTGCCGGATTGGAGTATCAAAGTCTTCGCCACCGACGTAGACGAGTCAGCCATCGCCTTTGCCCGGCGCGGCATCTATTCTGAAAATTTGCTGAATGGAGTGCCGGAGGCGTACCGCGAACGGTTCTTTGAGCGCGTTGATCATGGCTATCGCATCGAGAAGTCGCTGCGTCAAATGGTGATTTTCGGACAGCAGGATTTGAGCCGTAGCGCACCCTTTCCGCGCATTGATCTTGTGCTGTGCCGCAATGTCCTGATCTACTTCACGCCTGAACTGCAAGATTATGT
>DATGJV010000787.1:0-5833 GCA_035295005.1 Ktedonobacteraceae bacterium
GCGCTTCGCCATGCAAAGTCGCGAGAATGGGGATGCCGAGTTGTTCGTAGCAACGCGCCATAGCCTCTTCTTCGCCGCGCCGTTTGTCCTTGCCCATGCGTAAAATGATGGCTCCAGCATCGGTGACAAGGGAAGGATCAAAGGCAAAAATAGCATCGGCATGATCTGGGAGCGCTTCATCGTGATACAGAACTTCAGCGTCCGCCTCGCGCAGAATCGCGGTTAAAGCATCATGTTCTTGTTGCGCTATCTCCAGATTCGGACGGTGATTGTAATGCCATTCAGCAGGGTCTGCAACAGCAAAGGCGTTGTCCGGTCGTTTGACGAGGACGGTGCGTAATGGCGATACCATATCCTGGCATCCATAGCGTCTGGTCATGGTCTTTGTTCCTTAAATCACAAAATAATGCACCAACCATAGTTTCTGTAGGGGCCGATTGATCGCGCCCACGCCGATTCATCGGCCCGTGTCCCCATAACCAACATATCCAATTGTTACAGGTTTTGCCGATGAATCGGCGGTGGGCGCGATCAATCGGCCTCTACACGTTATTCCATTTTAATGGGCATCTGCCTCATCTGGCTGGAAATGTAGCGCAACGGAATTGATGCAGTAGCGTTGTCCTGTGGTCTCGCGTGGGCCATCATCGAAGAGGTGTCCCAGGTGAGCGCCGCAGTTCTTACACACAACTTCTGTGCGCTTCATGAAGAAAGAACGGTCCTCGTGCAACTCAACATGCTCTTTATTCACGGGCTGGTCAAAGCTCGGCCAGCCTGTTCCTGATTCAAATTTGGTATCTGAGGAGAAAAGGTCTTGCCCGCACGCCACACACTGGTACATGCCCTTCGCGTGGTTATTGTACAAGGCACCCGTAAACGGCCGCTCCGTCCCCTTTTGACGAACTACCTTGTATTGCTCAGGCGTCAATTTCTCTTTCCAATAACTTTCCGGTTGATTTTTCAGGTCGCTCATACTCTACCTCTTTCTTATGTCAAGCAGTTTTATGTGGTATATGATTTGGATAGCCATTCCCTTTCCATTCACGAATGGATAATGGCTTTTTTACCTGTCTATTCTCTCATAGAAGAGAACAAAACAAACTGCTCACATAATCCCGTCGCCTCACTCTATTGCAGTAAACTCCACAATGCGTTACAATTGCGCTACTGTACATCAAGCTTTCAGGAGTATTTTCATGCCTGTTGCCATCATCTCCGATATCCACGGAAACCTCATTGCCCTCGATGCTGTACTCAATGCTATCGCAGCCCGCAATATCAAGCAGATCATCTGTTTGGGCGACGTAGCTGCTACGGGTCCACAGCCTCGTGAGGTCATTGCGCGTCTCAAAACAATCGGCTGCCCGGTTGTCATGGGAAACACCGATGACTTGCTGCTGGAACCAAAGCTCAAAGAGCATAGTAATCTAGATATGCAGCGTATTCATGAGATAGAACTTTGGGACTCTCAGCAGCTCACGGCAGAAGATCGCGCCTACCTGAAAAGCTTCCAACCCACGATTGCTTATAATCTGAAGCATGGTAAGCGCCTGTTGGCCTATCATGGGTCACCGCGTTCATACAAAGAACATATCCAGCCTACCACGCCAGATAACGAACTGGATGCAGCGTTATCCGGTTATCAGGCGGACATCTTTATCGGCGGCCATAGCCACATGCAAATGTTTCGTCGCCACCGTCGGAGCCTTGTACTCAACCCTGGGAGCGTCGGCTTAGCCTTCGATCACGCATGGCCGTTCGACGCCGCTGTACGAAACCCATCCTGGGCTGAATATGCCATCATTGACACTTCCAATGGCTCGCTCAGCGTCGAATTAAACCGTGTGCCTTTTGACGTACAAACCTTCATTCAGGCCGCGCTTGTCAGTGGCATGCCTCATGCTGAGTGGTATGCTGGAGAATGGAGCATTGCGTAGGAGTCGAAATGAGGTAAACAGTTGGAAGAAAGACATATGAAATAGCAGAAAGCCAACAGCCACGCCATGACCATCCCTCATCAACAATGGAATATCCCCCCCTCCGATATCGCCTTACAGAACAAAGAGGTGCATGTCTGGCTGGCCTCTTTGAATGCGCCTTTGTCCAAAATAGAGGCGCTCAAACAACTGTTGTCGGATGAAGAGGTGGCAAGGGCCGGGCGATTCTATTTTGAGAAGGGGCGGCATGGGTATATTGTGACGCATGGGATACTGAGGATTCTGCTTGGCCGCTATCTGGATGTAGACCCGCGTCAACTGCGCTTCAGGACGAACGCTTATGGCAAACCTTCAGTGGAAAGCCCCATTCATGGTGCGCAACTACACTTTAACCTGTCTCATGCCCATGAACTTGTAGTGTTTGCCTTCACATATCTGGGAGAGGTTGGCATTGATATCGAGTATAAACGGGCAACTGTTGAGTACGAGGCGCTGGCAAAACATAGTTTCTCCTCTTCTGAATATACTGTGTTGCACAATTTACCTGAACATATGAAACAGGAAGCGTTTTTTAATTGCTGGACGCGCAAGGAGGCGTATATCAAAGCGCGGGGTATGGGGCTTTCGCTGCCGCTCGACCTTTTTGATGTTTCTCTTCAACCTGGAGAACCAGCAGCTTTGTTGGATAGCCGGGAAAACGCACAGGAAGTGACGCGCTGGACATTCGAGGCTATGACGATGCCCCCTGAATATGCTGGCGCACTGGCGGTTGAGGGGCATGGCTGGAATGTGAATTACTGGCTGTGGGAGTAAACCTGGCGACCAGGGCATGAAAATTGGCAACCCTTCATCTGTGGTACCATAGAGGCATCGAATGTATCGTAGCGGCAATTTGACGAAGAGGGACGAATGCAGACAGCGAACACTATTTCACCGACACAACTACGAGCCTTTTTTCATCCACGCAGTATTGCCCTTGTGGGAGCTACCGACAACTCCCGCTGGTCTATCTATACGTACCAGAACCTGAAGATGTTCGGATTCGCGGGTCCTATCTACTGCGTCAACCCGCGGTATGATGTGGTACATGGACAAGCAGCGGTCAAACGCTTGAGCGATATACAGGAACCGATAGACCTTGCTTTTATCATGGTGCCAACGGAACGAGTTTACTCGATACTTGAGGAAGTCGCGGCAATGGGGATTCCGAATGCCGTCATTCTTACATCGGGCTTTCGCGAGATGGGAGCGCAGGGACTGGCATTAGAGCAAGGGATTCTGGACTATGCGCAACGTCACCACATTACGCTGCTGGGGCCAAATGGCAACGGCTTTGTCAATGTAATGAGCCAGACAATGCCCTATGGTCTGCCCATTCAACCACCGCTGGTCAAAGGGCCGGTTGGCATTGTGTTGCAGAGTGGCGCACTGGCAAGCGCGGTGATTTCTCTGGCACAGGCACGACATATCGGATTGAGCCTGCTGGTCTCGATGGGCAACGAAACGATGATCTCGGCAACCGATGTGATGAACTATCTCGTTGAAGATGAGCAGACGCGGGTGATTGCCGTGTTCCTGGAATCGATTCGCCAGCCGGCTACCTTTGAACATATCGCACGCAAAGCATTGGAACGCGGCAAACCAATTGTGGCGCTCAAAATTGGCAAGAGCGAATCGAGCGCACATTCCGCACAGGCCCATACGGGTGCGCTGGTCGGCGATGATGCCATCAACGATGCCGTTTTCAAGCAACTCGGCATCATCCGCGTGCGCTCACTGGAGGATTTACTGACAACTGCCGGATTGTTGGGCTCTTACCCACGGCTCCCAGGTCGGCACATCGGGTTCGTGACGCCTTCCGGCGGGGCTTGCGATATCCTCTCGGATCGGGCGGAAGAAGAGAACATTCAGATACCTGAATTCACCGCAGAAACTCTCTCCCGTTTGCAGCAAGTATTGCCGCCATTCGCGACCGCTCATAATCCCCTCGATGTCACAGGCTATATTGTGGTTGACCGCACATTACAGCAACAGGCGTTAGATATTGTGGTGAATGATCCAGGCATTGACGGCGTTGTCTTTCTCTCCGAACCGCCTCGCGTCGAACCACCAGCGCCACTCCTTCAGCCAATGGTGCAGCAATATCAGGCTCTCGGCACCATGATACGCCAGTCTCGTATCCCAATCCTCGTAATAGGCAATACGTTCGTTGACCTGACACCCTTTGGGCGTTATATCTCCGATGAGGCGGGTATTCATTTTGTGGGTGGCATAGAGCATGGTATGACCGCGCTTGGACATGCCTTATGGTGGCAAGAAATGGCGCAACAGGTTGCCGCACACGGGCATGCACAAGAAGTGGAACCAGCCATTGCCCCTGTTCATCTCCCAGAAGTGCCTACGGGCAACTGGTCTGAGTACGAGGCACGGAACTTTTTACAATCCCAGGGCATACCCGTTGTGCCCGGCTTACTGGTAACTTTTCCAGAGGAGGCAGTGGGGGCGGCTCAAAGCCTCGGTTTTCCGGTCGCGTTAAAAATTCAGGGCCGCGACATTTTGCACAAAAGCGATATCGGCGGCGTGCTGTTGAATGTCGCCGATAAAAATGCGGTACACACCGGGTTTTCGACAATTTTGCTCAATGCTGGCAACCATGTACAGGATAAGGACATTGATGGCATACTGGTGAGTCCCATGCGGCCAGCCGGTATAGAGATGCTGGCGAGTGTGATACATGATCCTTTGTGGGGGCAAGTATTTACCATTGGTCTGGGAGGCATCTGGGTTGAGGTGTTCAAAGATACCAGCGTGCGCGTACTGCCTGTTCGTCGCAACGAGATCAAAAAGATGCTGACGGAGCTACGCGGAGCAATCCTGTTGCAAGGAACGCGGGGACAACAACCAGTGAATATTGAGAAACTGGTAGACATTCTTTTCCACATCACCCAGGTAGCACAGGGATTACAGGAACAGTTGGAAACGCTGGAAATTAACCCATTATTGCTCAACGGGTCAGAGATAGAAGTATTGGATGCATTGATGACATGGAAACTGTAGGGGTCCGCTTCAGCGCACCCACCGCAACGAGCGCAGCAATGTCACGTCTCTTTTACCAGTTTCATTCATTCATCTGCTTTAACTCGTCTCTATCCAATAGCACAACAAAGAAAGAGGTAGCACATGAGTAACTGGACGTACACAAAAGGATTGCACGATCTCGGCAACTCGGTTTATGCCTATCTCCAGCCGGATGGCTCGTGGGGATGGAGTAACGCGGGCATCATTACCAGTGGCGATGCCTCGCTGCTGGTTGATACGCTCTTCGACTTGAAACTCACGCAGGAGATGCTGGATACCATGCGCAAGTCTATTGCGGCGGCAGCTAAGATTGATATGGTGGTCAATACGCATGCCAACGGCGACCATTGTTACGGCAACCAGCTTGTCGCGGATGCCACTATTATCGCATCTGCGCGTACAGCGGAAGAGATGAACGATTTACCGCCGCAACAATTTGCCGCGCTCATGCAACACGCGCCGGAAATGGGACCGGCGGGCGAGTTTGCTATACGCGCCTTTGGGCCGTTCGATTTCAACAACATCGCGTTTACACCGCCGAAACAGACGTTTGAGGGAAAGATGAGTTTGAACGTCGGCGACAAAGAAGTATATTTGATGGAGGTGGGACCAGCACATACTCGCGGCGATACGCTGGTCTATATCCCTTCGGATAAGGTAATTTTTACCGGCGATATTCTGTTTATTGGCGGTCATCCCATTGTCTGGGCTGGCCCGGTCAGCAACTGGATTCGGGCATGCGATATCATTCTGGGCCTGGATGTCGAGACGATTGTTCCCGGTCATGGTCCTATCACCGATAAACAGGGCGTGAACGA
>DATGJV010000788.1:0-3623 GCA_035295005.1 Ktedonobacteraceae bacterium
TCAAGTTCTTCCTTGCAGGTTCTGTATGTCACAGTGTAAACGTTTAAAAGAGATTCGTCAAGTTATACTATTCATCTGTATATCAGTACAAATTCATGCAAAAATACTATCGGGTATTAACTTCTGGAATATGTCTCCTCGTGATCTATTAGCGTCTAGCCTTTCATTTCAATATGAGGCTGGGATGATATAATATTGTGGAACTCTACGATTTTTGTCTCTGATGCCGCTCGTATAGTTTGGAGGAGATAACAATGTCCCGATCTATCTCACTCGCCGCTGTAACCTGCTTTGCGATAGTCCTGCTGCTCCTGCTTTCGCCATCGCAAGCTCTGGCTGCCAGTTCACAAAATGTTGAGGCTCATCTGGTTCATACGAATATTCCTATGAACCGGAAGCACTGGCGGATCGTTGCCAGCCCGAATGTTGGCAATGTTGGTAGTCAGCTCACCTCAGTGGCTGCGGTGACAGCCAGCTCTATCTGGTCGGTTGGATACTACTATACTCCGGTTTACGCGACACGAACGCTGGTTGAATATTGGAATGGCTCAACATGGAAACTTGTGGCAAGCCCTGATAACGGTACAGATATTAACCAGCTGAATGGAGTGGCCGCCGTTTCGGCAAACGATGTATGGGCCGTTGGATATTACAGGAATGGTCATTTTCGCACGCTGATCGAACACTGGGATGGTACTCAATGGAGCATCATTAGCAGCCCGAACCTGGGAAGCGGAGATAACCAGCTGGAAGCGATTACAGCTTTCTCAGCTAGCGATATCTGGGCGGTTGGAACTTACTTCACTACTAATCCCAGGGCCAACTTGACGTTAATTGAACACTGGAATGGTACAAATTGGCGTGTCGTTGCCAGCCCCAATGCCCCGATGCCTATTAATAACCTGACTGCGGTAGAGCCTGTTACGGCCAACAACGTCTGGGCTGTGGGGTATAGTGAGGATGGAATATACCAGACGCTGGTCGAACACTGGAATGGCACGAAATGGAGCGTCGTTGCCAGCCCCAATGCGATGAACGGTAACAGCGTTTTGAATGGATTGTCTATCCTTGCAGCCAATGATATCTGGGCTGCTGGCAATTATTACGATCTCAACCTGCACCGCGACTTTACGTTGATCGAGCATTGGAACGGTACGCAATGGAGCATCATTGCCAGTCCGAACGTGGGAACGGACTTTTGCTTGCTTTACGGAATAGCAGCCATTTCAGCGAATGATGTGTGGGCGGTGGGCGAGGATGTGCATGTTCCACCTCATTTTACCCTGACAGAACACTGGAATGGCACGCAGTGGAATATCGTTTCCAGTCCCGACCCCGGTACGACATTCAACTCCCTTGACGCGCTGATTGCCGTCTCCGGGAACCTCTGGGCGGTGGGCTATTACTACGACACGCAGAACAAAGCTTACCAGACCTTAGTCGAACTTTATAGATGATGAATCCCCAGGGATGATGTGCAAGCTGAAGGTCTGGGACAGTGACCGTTTCACTATCCCAGACCTTCATGAGTTGAGTCGTATGTACTTCCGCTCTCGAAAGTTGTCCTCAGGTTCTATTTGGTAGCGAGGAAGCCATCGGTGTTACCGGCGCCATCCACGTAGAAGCCGACGAGTTGAGCGTGGTCGTTGATGCCGTTGACGACTGTGGTGCCGATGCCGTTAGGATCATCAATGGATTTCCAGTGGGCGTTGTTCAAAGGGCTGCTCAGCAGGAACCCGTGCATCGCGTTGTTGCTGTCCACGTAGCTGCCGACGATCTGGTCGTTCTGGTTGACGCCGAAGGGGGTGGTGTTGGTCGAGCCAGGGAAATCGAACTCGGTGTAGTGGCCGCCCTTGAGCAGGAAGCCGGCGACGGTGGTGCCATCGGAAGCGGTCAAGAAACCTACGATGTCGCCATTGTCGTTGATGCCGGTGGCAACTGCCCCGTGCATGGAGCCAGGAGGAACAATAGCTGTGAATTTGCCGCTGGCCTGGTTCAGTTTGTAGGCATGGTTGACGCCATTGGCATCGGTGTAGAAGCCCACCGCGATCCCGGAGTCGTTGATGCCCAGCAATTGATTGACCGTACCCATGCCCGTGTTGGGGTTTTTATAGGACGTGAAGACGCCATTCCACTCAACGAAGCCCAGGTTTTTGCCGGTGCCATTGACCCAGAAGCCGACGGTATCACCCAGGTTGTTGAGACCCGTCACCTGCGTCTGTATGGAACCGGGGAAGTTCTCATCGGTGTAGTTGTTCTGTCCATAAGGTGGGACAATGGTGTAGCCCTTGTTGGGATGGCCCGTCGCTCCACTGCCGAAGTAGCCGGAGATTTCGCCGTGGTTGTTGATGCCCAGCAACTGATTAAAGGTCGGGTCCGCGTTGTCGTTGAGCGTGGTGAACGAGTAGGCGGCGGGATGGACGCGGCCCATCTGCACCGCGCTGGCGCTGGCGCTGACAGCCAGCATCAGGATACCGAATGCGGCCACCATTGCAGCCAGTAAGAAACGACGAAACAGTGAGTTTAACATGTCCTTGTTCTCCTTAATAACTGGTTTTCATAACAGTTTTTTTCGCGCCATATTTTTCTTTAGATGGAGTGTGTATTCGTTGCACTCCTGTGGAAGCTGACGCATTGCTTACCTGTGATTAGTATGCCCGAAGGAGATGAAGGTTACAATGTCATACAGGTGACAGTTACATGACAGTTTTATTTTTTTGATTTTGTCATGTTTCCTGATTGGTTCTCCAACTGGCTGGCACATCGCTGCGGCTCGTGCCCTGGGCGCGATAAATCGGGCCCCTACGCGCTGCGGCGCAGGTTCGGCCCACGCGCCGCAGCGCGTAGGGGCCCGATTTATCGCGCCCGACTCGACGAGCGTAGCAATGTCGAGTCTCTTTGCAACGAGAGGAAAAATACCTCTAGTAACTGTGAGCGTGTTCATAGCGTCTCATGCTCTTCTATGGTATCTTCCAGATAGAGCAGTTGTACTGGTTAAGGATGTTAAACTGCACGATGCTAAACATCTCTTTATTTATAAGGTTCGGGGATTAATCTGAAGGGTAAGAGAGAACATGAAACCAAATCAGTTGAAAGTTGAACGAGTATTGCGTGGCTGGTCCCAATCGAAGGTTTCTGAGGCGGTTGGAACGAATGTGAGATCAATTATCCGTTGGGAGCAAGGGCAGACGCTGCCACAACCTTACTATCGAGAGCAGTTGTGCGCTCTTTTTGGCAAGAACGCTAGAGAGTTAGGTCTGCTGGATGACGAAGAGGATAACGGAGACGAGAGCAACGCAGAAGAAGAATTCCCGAACGTGCAAAGTATTATCCCTCCAGCAGCTTCCGTGATAGTTGATCCGGCAGTCCCCGTGTCATCGGGGATTGCCGATAGTTTGATAGGGCGCGAATACTTACTGGCGCAAGTGAAGCAGCAATTGTGGAATGATGAGCATCGCGGATTGATTGCACTACACGGGCTGCCGGGTATGGGCAAAACGTCGCTGGCCGTTGCGCTGACCCTCGATCAGGGGATGCGAGACCACTTTCGCGATGGTATGCTCTGGGCGGGGCTGGGTCAGGAGCCAGACGTACTGGGCCAGCTTGCTCGCTGGGGCAAGCTG
>DATGJV010000789.1:0-3385 GCA_035295005.1 Ktedonobacteraceae bacterium
CGCAATGGATAGCTACTACGCGACATTGCAATGTTACCTCGAGCAGAGGCTATTCCTGGAGCTACAGACGACGTTGTGCAAGCAGGGAAAGCTCTTACCAGAAGAGGCAAGCAGAACAGCGTGATTAATGCCACCAACCACCACCTGCACCCCAGGTCCACGCGGCGGTGAGAACATAACAAAGAATCAACGCGTAGATCGAGCCGAAGGTATAGCCGATAATGAGACCGGCTTTCGCCATGCCCATACCGGATTGCTTCAAGGGAAGTTTGTTGGCACGGTTCACCCCAATATGTCCAAAGATGACCGCGAGTATTGCCGGGCTAAGTAACAGCAAGCTTATGATGAAATACATCAAGCGGTAATCTTGAAATCCCATTGGGGCAGCAAGAGAGGAACCAAGCGTGCAAACGAAAAGTGGCATCAAAAAGGTGAGGAAACCGAACAGCATACTGGCTGTAGCCATCCTATTGCCCTGCTGAGGCGCGGCAGTAGATGTGCCGCCAGCAGGGGGAGTGTAGTAGGGGACGGTACCAGACAAAGGGTTGTAGTAAGGGCTACCAGACGACTGTTGTTGCTGACGCTGTTGTTGCATCATCGCTACCTGGGCTTTACTGCCTGCTGATGTTGCGGCGATCCCCTGCTTGCGCGGCTGACCGCTTGTTTGCCAGGAAGCAGTTTTGGGTATATAAAGTGGAGCGTTTGCCATCGGCAAGCCCTCTATCTGGTGCAACATATACTCATTCCCAATAGAGCGCAGTTCCTTTTCGACAACGATAATACTCTCCGGCCTGTTCTTTTCGTCCATCTCGACCATGCGCATGATGAGCGTGTTGAGGCGTAGTAGAGCATCTTCACCTTTCGTCTTTATCGGCGCGAAGTGGAAGGCGTTTTGTGATGGGTCATCGCCCGTCAGTAGCTGGTGAAGTACCGCGCCGAGACTGTAGATGTCGGCACGTGGCGTGGTCTGGGCCTTGCCATATTGCTCAGGCGCGGCATAGCCGGGCGAGCCAAAGACCATAGTATCCTTTTGCTGTCCCGGCTTGAAGCGACGGGCAATGCCAAAGTCTATCAAAGCCAGGTGACCATCCACGGTCAGCATAACGTTGGCAGGCTTGAGGTCACGGAAAATGACCGGCGGCTGGCGTTCGTGCAAATAATCCAACACTTCGCACAACAAGACGCCGATATCCAGCACTTCCTCTAATGGCAGACGACCGCCCGGCATCTTCTCCAGATGCTTTTCCAGCGCCGTTCCCTCGATGAAATCCATTACCAGATACCAGCAATGAGTATCGGAGAAGTGGTTGCGTATACGCGGCAAATTACGATGTTTGAGGTCGGATAATATCAGCATCTCGCGGTTAAACGCCTCGGTTGCCTCAATAATCTCCTGTGACTGAAGTCCATGCAACGTAATGGCCTTGATTGCTACCTTGCGGTTGTCCTCCTGTATATCTTCCGCCTTGTAGACAACGCTGAAACCACCATTGCCCACCTGCCCAAGAATGCGATAGCGACGTTTCAGCAAAGGTGGGTCCATCAGTTTCGTGGAACTCTCAGGGGAAAGCGGCGCAGTGATTTTCATGGAGGTGCCGCAGGCGAAACACGCCCCGGCTTCAGCCATATTAGCAGCCCCACAACTGAGGCAATAGTTATCAGAAGTTATCATACGCTCTTCCCATTGTGTCCGTACCGAAAATACCTTCCTCTAATAGTATAGACGCAAATAAGGATGAATGGTAGTGTCAAATGACCTGTTGCCAGAAGCAGTGTGCCGAAAGTTGCAGGTTTATCACCTGGTGAGGGAGAGCATGTGCCTTTTGAGAGCAGTAATTCGTGTTAGAATGAGAGGTAAGGGACTCTGGCATACTCATAAAGAAGGATGGTACAATGAGGCCAAAGACTATAGGCTACGGGGTAGACGAAGATATGCATCACGATACAATAGCCACCGCTTCCACGCTCGATTTAGAACGACCTGATTTGTATATCAACCGGGAACTGAGTTGGATCGAGTTCAATCGCCGCGTCTTCGAGGAGGCGCAAGACAGCCGCCATCCTTTGCTGGAACGTATCAAGTTCCTCTCCATTTTTGATACCAACCTTGATGAATTTCTGATGATTCGCGTCGCCGGACTCCAGGAGCAGATAGACGCGCATGTCACCTCACAAAGCCCCGATGGCTTGACGGCGGAGCAGCAGTTAGCGGCGGCACGTCAACGGTTGGAGCCTCTCATGCACGAAGTACATACCTACTGGCGCAACGAACTCTGCCCCATGCTGGCCTCACAGCACATTCACCTGCTGGAATACGAGCAACTGAACGAGCAGCAGCGTGCGGCGATGCTGGCCTATTTTGAGCGCGAGATTTTTCCCGTGCTGACACCCCTGGCAGTTGATCCCGGACACCCGTTTCCACATATCTCTAATCGCAGCCTGAACCTGGCGGTGGTAATCACCGATCCCCAGCATGGCGAACGTTTTGCTCGCCTCAAGGTGCCACCACTGTTGCCACGCCTGGTACGGGTACCCATCACTGGCAAAGATGCCTCAACGGTCGCGTTTGTCTGGATCGAGCAGGTTATCGCTGCCAATCTGAGTAAACTGTTCCCAGGCTTCGATGTCTGGGAATCGTATCCGTTCCGCGTGTTGCGCGACGCGGATATCGAGTTGCGCGAGGATGATGCTTCCGACCTGCTTGAATCCATCGAAAAGGGATTGCGCGAGCGTCGCTTTGGCTCGGTCGTTGACCTCGCGGTCAACCCCTCCATGCCGCCGCGTATACGCAGTCTACTGCTGGACAACCTGGAGATACAGGCCAGCGATATGACGGTGATAGATGGGCCACTGGGTCTGGGCGATCTGATGGAACTGTATAGCCTGGAACGCCCGGAACTAAAGGACGCGCCATTTGTGCCGCGTGTTCCGGCGATATTGCGCAACGAACACAACCTGTTTAGCGCCATCCAGCAGCATGATATTCTGGTACATCACCCGTATGACAGCTTCAATTCGGTGGTGGAGTTTATTCATGCCGCCGCGCATGACCCACAGGTGCTGGCAATTAAGCAGACGCTCTACCGGGTCGGCTCAAATTCGCCCGTGGTTAATACGCTGCTCGACGCGGTGGAAAACGGCAAACAGGTCGCGGTACTGGTCGAACTCAAGGCACGCTTTGATGAGGAAAACAACATTGAATGGGCGCGAGCATTGGAGCGTGCGGGCGTGCATGTCGTCTATGGCCTGATCGGCTTGAAGACACATGCCAAAGTCGCGCTGGTCGTGCGACGAGAAGAGGACGGTTTGCGCCGCTACGTGCATCTTGGCACGGGTAACTACAACGCCTCGACGGCACGCATCTATGAGGACTTCGGCTTCTTTA
>DATGJV010000790.1:0-6014 GCA_035295005.1 Ktedonobacteraceae bacterium
CTTGAAGGCATGGTGCGTTTTACCGGCTATGTAACAGATGAAGAGTTAGTAGCGATGTATCAGATGGCGACGTGTCTGACATTTCCGTCCCTCTATGAGGGGTTTGGCTTGCCGGTGCTTGAAGCGATGATGGCGGGCTGCCCGGTTATCACCTCGAAGACCTCCTCATTGCCGGAGGTTGCCGGGGAGGCCGCTCTGCTGGTAGACCCATTGAATGCCGGGGAGATCGCAACAACTATTCTCCAACTCCTGCAAGACGATGCGCTACGAACCTCTTTGCAAGAGCAGGGACGGACATGGGCCGCGCATTTTTCATGGGCGGAGACGGCGAGAATGACACGTGATGTTTACATAACAATGGCAGATCAATAAACTGTGAGCAGCCACAGAGGTACTGAAAAACTATAGACGAACATGGTGAGCAGTATGATTACCTGTAGTATTTTTAAATGGGGTTAGATTTGATATGAATAGGTCCTCGCAACCAGGTGGCCCGTCACCCAGGCGCAAAGGCTCTTCAGGGAAGCTGCGCCTTCTTGCCAGCGTTCTGCTCGTTCTGGCCGTTCTCGTGTTTGTTCTCGTTGGTTTTCTTCTTGTTACTCAGGATCAGCTTCTCACCACCAATCCGGCGATTCCTTTGCAGCCTCATGGTACTTCCATTACTTCCACTGCTCACGGCACGCCTACCGCTATTTCTAAGGTAACACAGATATGCAGTACGCCAGAAAACGTCAATGGTACATACCACTTTTCCCCTCTGCATGTGAATTCCGCGGGTAATGTTGTCAATTCCAGTAACTGCGTGGTGCATTTGTTGGGGTGGAACTCGGTGGGTGCCTTCCTCGGCAATGGGGGTACGATTGGCCCTGGACTAAATACTCCATTAATTCATATTAATGTCGTGCGCGTTGCTTTTAACTCTCGCTGGTATGAGAGCGACGTGTATGTCCCCGATCAGCGCATGCACTATAAAGCCTGGCTGCAAAAAATCGTGAGTATCCTTGAGAGCCGTGGCAATTACGTCATGCTGGATGCAAATACCAACTTCTATGAGCCTCCATGCGGCAGTGACGGAATGGGAGTCAATATTTCCTTTTGTCCTTCGGAAGATCAGGGACGTGTAGATTATGCGAACCCTTCTTCGCCATACTACCATAACGTAGGGGGTCTGGAACTGTACCAGCCAATAGCGATCCAGGCCCTTACCGATCTGGCGAAATTCTATGCCAGCGATCCGGCGGTTCTATTTGACGTGTGGAATGAACCAGGCGGCTACATCTTCATTTTACCAGACAGCCAGCAGAACCTTGTGCCTGATATGAATCAACGCATCAACACCGTTCGTCAATACGATCCACAGGCGCTGATTTTTGTCTTCTCCTCAGGCATCAAAGATGATCTCACCTATCAGCAGCCGAATCTCGTCTTCGATTTTCACATCTATCCTGACTTTACGGGAATATCCCCCGTTACCCACACCTCGTGTTCCACCTCAAGCTCCGATTTTACCAGGGTACACCAGTACATGGCATCGCTACAGAACGCGGGCAGGGCACTCTTCATTGGCGAATGGGGACATTGTTATGACGACCCTGCATACAATCAGCAAATTCTTACCATCGCAAAAACATACAACGCGGGATTGGCATACTTTTATGACTCCGAGCTTTTTACGAAGTCACAGGGCGCGAAGCAATTAAATGCCAATGGGATGCTTGTCCTACAGGATTATCAGAGCCTCACGACTCAGCCGTGAGGCTCGGTGTGTATCAAACCGCGATAAGTTGACGCTGCACTTCTGCCATATCGTAGTAAAGCGACTCACGTATAATCTTTCCATTCTGACGAACAACGACCGTCACACCTGGAATCGAGAACGAGCGACCGGAAGCAGGCAAGCCAGGATAATCATGGATATGCGTTCCAGAGGCCACCCATTCCACTGTTAACTGATCGCCGCGTACAACGCGATTAGTAACCTGAATCTGCACATCCGGCATGGCAGCGAAACCCGCGCTCTTGCGTGCCATGATCGCTGCATGCCCTACAAATGGAGCGGCATACATACTATCTTCGACGATGGCGTCCGCATGATAGTCATGCTGCAACTTCTGAATATTGCCTGTGGATTGATGGGCAAGGTGCTGGTCATGATTCTGGATGTGCTGTTGCGAATTGCTATCCCCATGTGCCGGTTGCGCAGCATTTGAGGCAATTTGACGCCCCGCGACCGCTCCAATGGCAGCAGCGCCAGCCACCGAAAGGCCCATCAAGGTCAATCTTTTGATCAGTGTACGGCGATCCATCTTTCCCTTACTCACGTCATCTACCATCTCAGGTATAGTAATTTCCTGTTCTTGCTCTTGCATTTTTCCCCCTGACGATACACGTCCCTACGATTACAATCATTGAACTTTTCCAATTGAAGCAAAGTGTAGTGTGATAATGTGTTTGTTTCATGAATGTTTGGTGGAGAAAAAGTTGAAAAATCTCGTATGAGGTTATGTTTCATTAACTGTGGCAAGCAGAAACTTCATTTTGCTGAGTTGACACAAGGTCTACCATTCTGTTACCCTCGTTATCAGCAACCCTCTATGTGAAGCTGCGGGGGAGATTACCCTGTATTGATGAGGATGAAACGATACCTGCCGATATACAGTAATAGGGTTAGCAGCAAGGTTGCTGTATTTTTAATATTTGAGGTAGTGAATGAAAAACTCTCGCCAACCAACCGGTCCTCTATCCAGGCGAAACGCATCTCTGGGGAGGTTGCGTCTACTTGCCGGCTTTCTTCTCGTTCTGGTAGTTCTCGCTATTGTTTTTCTTGTTCTTGTTTTGCAGAAACAAATTTTCAACGGAGGGTCTCCGCAGTCCCAGACTTCAGCTACCGCTACTAGTGCAGGAACCCAGGTGTGCGGCGTCACAAAAAACTCCAATGGCACCTATCATTTCTCCTGGCTTCATGTCTCTTCAAACGGTGATGTCGTTGACTCAAATAACTGCCGCGTGCCTTTGTTGGGCTGGAACGCCATTGGTGCCTTCCAGGGTGCCGGTGGCTCGCTTGGTTCTTCATCGGTATCTTCATCAATCCAGATTAACGTCGTACGCGTTGCTTTTAACTCTCGCTGGTATGAAAGCGATGTCTACGTGCCAAATCAGCGGATGCACTTCAAGGCATGGCTGCAAAAAATCGTGAGTACGCTTGAGAGCCGTGGCGATTACGTCATGCTGGATGCGAATAACGCATTCTTTGAGCCGCCCTGTGGCAGTGATGGTTCGGGAACAACTGTTACTTTTTGTCCTTCGGAAGATCAGGGACGCAAAGATTATGCGAATCCATCCTCGCCATACTATCAAAACGTGCAAGGGTTGGAACTCTACCAGCCAATTGCCGTGCAGGCGCTCTCGGACCTGGCGAAACTCTATGCCAACGATCCAGCGGTTCTTTTCGATGTGTGGAATGAACCAGGCAGCTACATCTTTGTCACACCGAATAGCTCACAAAACAAAGTTCCTGATATGAACGAGCGCATCAACGGCGTTCGTCAATATGATCCGCAATCGCTGATTTTTGTTTACGAGTCAGGGGTGAATGAAGACCTCAGTTACAAGCAAACGAATCTTGTCTTTGATTTTCACATCTATCCCGGCTTTAAGGGAGTTTCTCCTGCTACCCATACCTCGTGTCCCACCTCAAGCTCTAATATCCCTAAATTGCAGCAGGAATTCGCGGCGCTGCGCAAAGCTGGCAGAGCCATCTTCATTGGCGAATGGGGACACTGTTATAATGAACCTTCATACAATCAGCAGATTCTCTCCATTGCAAAAACATATAACGCGGGATTGGCGTACTTTGACGAAAGCGACCTTCTGACCAAAGCGAAAGGTGGCAGCAGCACGCAGCAGAAGCAGTTAAATGCCAATGGGAAGCTTGTCCAGCAGGATTATAATACCCTCTTCGGGCAGCCCTGATATTCCCCCTGTCAGGGCTAATGCAAGTTCGTCAGGCCCGGTGATACCTGTGGTGCTTGCGCTATCTCGTTACCTGGCAACCAGAAAATACGAAGCGCAAGCATTACCTCTGTAATGATGCAAACATGGCCCACATAACGGTATCATTGTAGGGATAATGCCTGTATCAGTATTTGTACCTAATCAAGTTTATATATAATGATGTATCACTACACAAGTAACCAAAAAGTAAAGAATCCTCAACCAGAAATAGACGTATTTGCCAGTTTAATTACCAATTCGTAACCCAATCACAACCGCAAAATAGTGATGGTGTGGTTAAATGTATTGATAAATGCAACAACTTTTCACATAATTGCTGTCTAATGATGAAAGAGTGCCTCTCATGAGAAATCTTACCCAGCCACGGTTTGGTTCAATTTTGATCTCTATGGTGATTCTGGCCTTTATTATACCTCTGGCCTTGTTTTCTTCGCATGTACATCAAACCGATGCAGTATCTTCGCCTCATGCGGCGAGGCCACTCACTGGTACCCCTGTTGATTGGCCGGAGTTTCACGGAGATGCGGCACGCGATGGCGCTCAGGATAATGATACACAGCTCAATAAGGCAAACTCCACCTCACTCGTACCAATTACGGGTGCAGCTTATACAAATACTGGGGCGGTGAATTCCTCACCTGCCATCGTCGGCGGCGTACTCTACTATGCTGCCAATACGCCCCGTATGGCTATAGCCGATAATGCCACGATGTATGCGGTGTCTGTGGCGACGGGGCAAACACTCTGGAGTGTGCCATTTCCTGCCTGTGGCACCATGTCGCAATCACAGTCATACGTTTTATCTTCTCCAGCAGTGGGGAGCGGCTATATCACTGCTTTCGGGACCACAGCGACGGAGGTTTTCATTGGCCGTGGCTCGCGCTACAATAATGGTACCGGATGCCTCTACGACTTCGATGGAGCTACGGGTACCCTCATCTGGGAATATGAGACGCCTCAGCAGGTCTACTCCAGCCCGGCAATTATGACGACCAATAACGGTAACATCGTGGTGGTTGGCGACAATGATGATTACGTCCGTGCTTTCTCCGTGGATTATGCCGGAGTTCCTGGGGGACAGGAGACACAGCTCTGGCAGTACAATACAAGAAATGATCCGCCACCTCCCGGCTCCTCGCAATACTGTCAGAAAAACGAAGAGTTATGTGGAGATGCAGTTTGGAGTTCGCCCGCCGAAGCTATGGTGATGGTGAACGGGACGGCTCATCACTACGCCTATTTTGGCATAGGTGCTGAAGCCAATACTGTGGGGCGACTGGACGCCATAGACATGGATATGATGAACCAGAACAGCCCGACCCTGGCCTGGGCATTCTGGGATCCCCATCCGCAGTTCAATGACGATTTTGGTACAGTGCTTGCCCTCACGGATCCGAATGGTTTCGGTATCCGCGTCTATAGCGGGATAGATAATGGGGATATGTATGCCCTGGATGCAACTACCGGTTCCATGTATTTTGATTTTAACACCGCGGCACAACTTGGCACTAACAGTGCGATTCACTCCATCGGAGCGCTGGTTACCATCAATGGTGTGACAGAACTTATCTTCGGTTCTGGGACGATACGGTCCGGGTACATCTGGGCAATTGATGCACTTTCAACCGCGAGCGGAGGTACTCTCCTCTGGCAGTCACAGCAATTCGGAGGTGAAATCTTGTCGTCTCCAGCTGTTGTCAACCAGGGGGAAAATGCAGTTGTCTATATGATGGGTCCTGTGCGATTCGGTATTCCATTAAGCGGCGACCTGCTGGCAGTTGATCCGACGAGTGGGACGGTTCTAGCTGATTATCCAGTCTTTAACAAAGCCTATGGAGCGGCATCATCCCCGGCAGTGTATGGCAACATGGTTTTTGTGACCGAAGGGTACACATTCTACGATAGCCACAACCTGAAAGGCGGCGGTCTCGCGGCTTTTCAGTGTGCCAGCTGTTAGTGTTCCAATTGCTGTCCCTGAAGGGTCTGTTCCTTTTACATAG
>DATGJV010000791.1:0-4905 GCA_035295005.1 Ktedonobacteraceae bacterium
AACTGATAAGAGTCAATGGCTTTCTCGTAATTGCCGGCCTGTTGATGAATCTGACCAAGCGCGAAATGAATATCCGCATTGTTGGGATATGTTTCAGTTGCCTGTGCGTATTCACGCACAACCGAAGAGTACAGGCGCTGGCCCTCGCCGCGTAGTTGCCAGCGAATACGGGCAAGCGTCTCTAAAGCGGTGGCACGCCCGGTTCCCAGGCTGGTAATCATGGCGATATGCCAGCGAATGAGCGCCGTAATGTTGCGCGGGTCTACCTGCAAGACGCGCTGGTATTCCGCCACGGCTTGCTGTGTGCGTCCCAGTTTCTGCAACGCCAGGGCGTAATTCAGGCGCGTTGGTACGCTGGTGGGACTCTCTTGTAATGCTTGCTCAAGCTCGGTCTGGGCACGATCCATGTAGCCCAGGCGCAGATACGACTCTGCCGCCAGTGTACGTTCGCGCAAGAGGTCCTCTTTGTTGCCGTGTGTCGAGAGCAATTGAATCAGGCGCATACGGTAGGTCAGGTTGTTGGGTTCCAATTGCAAGATGCGGCGGTACGTCGCGATGGCATCATCCACACGCCCATTGACGACGTAAGTGTCAACGAGAATAGCGTATTTGGTGATGGCCTGCTCAACCTTGCCCTGGCGCACGTAAATCTCACACAATATTTGATGTACATCAAGATATTGCGGCGCAATATCTATCACATGCAGACATTCTTCGGTGGCTGGAGTCAGCAACCCGTGGTTGATGTAGCGTTGGATATCACGCATGGATTGCACAACCTGCAAGCGAATATTTTCTGGCAGCGTCGCGGTACTGGCAAGTACTGCCTCGGCGACCTGTTTGAGCGCCTCATCCTTTGCGCTGGAGCCGGCCATCTGGCTTAACAGGTCTTCCGCGCTCTCCTTTGTCGCCTTCGTGACCGGACTTTGCAGTACAGGACTGTACTGCTCGATCTCGGCAGCGATGATGGGGGTCGCGGGGATTTCCGGAGGCAGTGGCGGCACCACCTTATCCTGTACAGATGAAGGCTGGTTTACCGGTTCCGGCGTCACCGTGGGTGATTGGGGCCGCGCCTCTGGTTGTATAATGCGCGTGACATTGCCGGGTTTTGCATCCTCGTTCAACCATGTTGATGATGCCTGTACTTGAGGTGCGGGTGACACCGGGTTGACCGGGTTGAATGCCTGTGTCTCCGCCCCGGACAAACTGCCACTGACAGTATTGGTGGGAATACGCTGCTCGGTCGTCGGCTGCTCGGCAACAAACGACTGTGGGGATGGGGCAGCCGCAGATGGCGCTGGATTCGCACTGGCAGCCGGTTTTGGCTGTTGCCCATTCTGTGATTTGTCGGCATCGCCAAGAATACCGGTTAACCAGTCCGGCAGTTCACCCATTGAATTGTTGGCGGCAGGTGCCGCTGGTGGCGGCAACTGCGCCGAAGCCGGCGGAATATTCGCGGCATTAAAGGCCATTGTCGGTGCATCCTGCGTTGCCGGATGTGGTGGTTGCTGCTGTTGTTGCTGCTGTGGCGGATGCATAGCAGCCATCTGTTCAGGTGGGATAATCGCCGTGGCACCATTCATGGCCTGTTGCGCTGAAGCGGGGTCTGGTGTGTTCCAGGCTTTTTGCGGCTGCTGTCCATTTTGGACATTCTGCGGAGCCTGTACATTTTGTCCATTCCGCACCTGTTGCAACATGAACTCAACCTGAGCCACTTTTTCGCTCCAGCCCCGGCTGCGTAAGAAGCCGAGCAGAGCGTTATAGACCGTCAATGCCTGCTCTTGCTCTCCCAACTGGCGATGAGCTTCGGCGGCTTCTTCGCACAATTGCACCAGTTGATCGGACTCCTCCGGCGTCAGCGCGTCAAGATTGACGCGGTCAACAGCCTCGTCAAAGTGGACGGTGGCCGTGCGTAAGTCACCGAGAGCGCGATAACACTGTCCCAATGCATAATAGCATGAGAGTGCGTAATCGGGATCATTGAGCAACATCTGGAATTGTTGAATGGCCTGTTGCCAGTGTTGCTGCTCCTGGTACAGCCAGCCTAAAAAGTATCGTGCATCTGGTCGGTCGAAACCGCTCTCCAGAATCTGCTCACAGAGGTCTATGGCATCATTAAAACGACCCTGGGCCTGAAACGTTTGTGCCTGCTTCAGAACGCCCGTGACCTGGCTAGCAGTGATTCTTTGCCGATTAGAAGGGGGCATCCCATTCCCTGCTACGCTGTTTGCCGTAAAAGCAGGATTCGGATTACCCACTCCACCGAAATTGCCCGCGCTACCCATGTTACCCATGTTGCCAGTATTACCTCCGCTTGTGTTACCTGGATTGCCAGTATTACCAATATTACCCATTGTCGCCATTTCTGGCTGTGAACTACTAGAGAAAGCCAGCGGACCAGATTGGGTTCCCATGTCCGTTGCTGTACCCCTTTCCGGTGGAAAAGGGCTAATTGCTGGTGGTTGTCCACTCGTTATCTGAGTGAGCAACTGTTGTGCCTGTATATTTGTAGCATCGGTACGCAACACTTCCTCGCATTGCATACGCGCTGCATTATTGTCATGGCGTAAGAGATACCCTTGAGCGGCTGCCAGACGCTCCTGAAGCATCATCGGGATATCTTTTTTCCCGAAGTAGTACGTGGCTAAACGTTCATGTGGCTCTGGATCGCCAGGAGACAACTGCACCGCCTTTTGCCACGCCGCCTCAGCACGAGCGCCCTGGCCCGCCTGTGAGTATAAATCTGCCAGATGAAGGTAGGCCCTGTAAGCGTCTTCGCGGCGGTTGAGTATGCCATATAATTCGGCTGTTTTGCTCAAGGCGATCACATTGCTGGGGTCGCGCTGCAATGTATATTCATACTCATGAAGAGCCTGTTGCCATTGCTTCGTTTGCATGTAGCAAAATCCGAGTCCACCACGCGCCATTGCATCATCTGGGAACTCCGCCAGCGCCCGCTGGTATTCCTGGGCTGCCTGTACCCACTGGCTATCCCACCGATAGCGGTCAGCTGTATTCATCGCCGTACTGAAGACTTGTTTGTTCCCAGGCATGAAAGGTTCTCTTTCTCAGATGTTCGTTTTTACAATAGAGAAGCACAACGGTGTTGCGCATATATGTTAGACTGAACAAGTCCAGTTAAAATTAGGGTACTACAAAACGTGTCATCAACCGCTTTTTCTGGTACTAAAGTACCCCATTGGGCGGTTCCCGTGGTTAGCCGCGATAGTTGATGTATTGCAAGGCGACGGGATAATCCTTCTGTTTGAGCAAAGCAATCACCCCCTGTAATTCATCACGGCTCTTCGCGTTGACGCGCACGGCATCACCCTGAATCTGCGGCTTCACTTTCGGGTAGTTCTCACGAATATACTTACTGATTTCTTTCGCCAGTTCTGCCGAGAGACCCTGCTGCAACTCAATTACCTGCCGGACTTTGCCGCCTGCCGCGTTCTCTTCTTTGCCGATTTTGAAAATCTTCAGGGAGAGATTGCGCCGTACCGCCTTCGACTCGAGAATGTCACGCACGCTTTTCAGTGTGAGTGAGCTATCGGTCAAAATAGTGATGCTATCCTTACTATGGACGATCTCTGTTTTCGTATCTTTCAGGTCGAAGCGAGTCTGTACCTCGCGCCGTGTCTGGTCAAGCGCGTTGACCAGTTCCTGCTCATCGAACTGCGAAACTATATCAAATGAACTATCGCCAGCCATAAAAATCCTCTCTTTATCGGCACATCTGGTACGAAATGGCTATTTCCTATAAGTACTGAAATCCTTTGATGCATTTTAACGCATTACTCAAGATTTGGCTACTTTATCCCCCATTGGTACAGGGGTCTAACCCGTCGCGTATCTGAGTCGTCTTTACAAAAGACCGGAGAACAGCATATACTATCGTCATGGTTCCCCTGTCTTTCCTCGTACAATTCTTCAGCATCTGTGCCAGCGAAAAATGTTCACAGCAATACGACTTCAATATGAAGTATGAAGAAGGAGCCGCGATAATGCGCATACAGTTATATTCCATTCAAGAGGAACTTCCTACCGGAAAACTCAGCATCATGGCCCGACCACGAGGCGGTGATTGGCTGCGCGATGAGATTACTTCACTACATCAAGCTGGTGTGGACGTCCTGGTCTCTTTGCTAACATTTCTTGAAGTGAGCGAGTTTGCTCTTGCCGAAGAGGAATCTCTTTGCCGCCAACACGGCATTACCTGCTATTCCTTCCCAATCCTTGATTACAGTGTCCCTCCGTTGTCCGCACAAACAGGTGCTTTCATAGAGCAATTAGCATCCCATCTTTCCGCCGGAAAACACGTCACCCTTCATTGTCGTCAGGGATTTGGCAGAGCCCCTCTCATCGCCGCATGTATCTTGATACTGAATGACTTCACTCCAGATCAGGCATTTACTTTGTTGAGCAAGGTGAGAGGATATCCCGTGCCAGAGACAGCAGAGCAAAGGGAATGGGCCGTGGCTTTTTCTCATGATCGCAACTCTATTTAACCATGAGAGCGAGTCAATCCATCAGCAGTATCTACATATTTCCCCATCTCTAAATCATTGGCAAATGTTGAGATAATCTCTAAGAAACTGGATGCAAGGACATGTGATGCCCTACCTCTTCCAATTCTTTCAACATATTCCACTCAGCAACTATGTCTTTCAAAGAACACATTTCCGCCGGGCATGGGGATTAGACGTTGACCCTTATGATAAGGTATGAAAAGAGAAACAAACCCAGGGAGCCACCATGTCTGCAACCATTTTTGATAGTGCGCCACTTGTTGCGCGAATGAGCGTGGAACTGCGTGCGGAGGCGGAGGAGTTCCGCAAGCGACACCACCGATCGGCTAAGATTGCCCAGCTTGTGGCGGGACACGATGCCGCCGCGGAAGTGTAT
>DATGJV010000792.1:0-4298 GCA_035295005.1 Ktedonobacteraceae bacterium
AGCCACTGACCGCGAGCCAGCGTATTGTGCGCGTTGATTCGGCGGCTGAAAATCAGTACTATAACTCGTACCAGTGGGGTGTCTGGTCCTATTCTTCTTGCTCTGGCATTGCGATGGAAGAAGTAATGAATGCCTATGGTAAACACCTGATTGCTGCCGATGTCTTGCAAGTTGAGCAAAATTTGGGTGTCTGGGACTCGTACAATGGTCTGACAGCCGGTGAGAAAGGTATTGCTGAAACAGCGGCATATTTTGGTTTTAAAGCAAGCCCCAATCCCCCGCGTACATTGCAAGCTCTGCTAGCAATAGCGAATAAGGGCTATCCAGTAATTGTTGGCGTCCCAGACCACATTCTCGTTGTGCGTGGTGGCAATAACGCTTACGTCTATCTTGTCGATTCCGCCCCTGCCGACCAGACAATCGTGACCTACGCCCAGTTCATGAACGAATGGAACAATTTTAGCGTACTGCTGACTCCTGCCTGATACCAACAAAATGAAAAAGCAGGTATGCTGTATTCGGCAGCATACCTGCTTTTTGTTCGAGCTGAAGTTTAGTAGATGATGATGTGCGTGTAAACTTGTACAAAATTGTACAACCATGCGGCATCAGTTTTTGACATATTGACGCAGCCGTGAGAGCCGTGAATGGAATACTGAGTGCCACCTGGGTCTAAATGCGGGAAGTTTGTTCCAGGACCATACTGACTGCGCCACCAGCTATCATGCAAGAAGTAACCATTGCTGTGATACTGCATGGCGTAGTTGATCGGCGTGGGAGGGTACCAGTTCGGTGAAGATGGCGGCACATCCGCTTTAAATTCCGTTGGCGACTTTTTGCCTTCAACCCACCATGTCCCCGGTGGAGATGGCAGATCGGGCTGTCCTGTGGTTACTTGAAAAGCGTTGACGAGCTTTCCGTTATCGTATACCCGCAACGTCTGTTCACCTAGAGAAACGACAACAACCTTCGTGTTCATGAAGCCGTAGTGTTTCATAAGCGCGATATCGGTCTGGTGAATTGCGTTATAGGGCGTTTTGTCACTAAAATTTGTGACCATCGCCTGGAAATTCGTCAGATACATGTTCAGGTCTTCGATTGCTTGCTGGTAGTCCGCCAATGTTTTTGCGGCGGCAAGTTCACCTTGCATCCATAATGGGCCGCCTGCGCCATTTGGCCCATATTCATATCCCAGAGGGTAGGTAGTATTGTTGTAGGTGTCATGATAGGTATGCTGTTTCCCAAAGTTGGCGGCGTCCTGCTGGAGTTCCTGGTAGAGATAACTGCTTTCTGTTTTCATTGCCGGAATTTGAATTGCGGCAACATGACCATTTAAGGAGGTGAGCGCGGATTTATAGGTTGTATTGCTGGTCGCCGCCTGGAGCGCCTGTTGATCACCTGTGTACTGCTGCTGGTACGTGTTGATATCGCCCTTATATTGCTGCATCAACGTGATCCATTGCTGAAACGTTTGCAGCTGTGCAGTGCCTTGATTTTGCAATGTGCGATCAATTGTTGGTGATGGTAACGGTGTTGGCCTGTTGGCAGCTGGCGTGGTACCAGTTGTGATACCCCCACAGGCGGTCAATAGAAAGATACAGAGGAAGAGTCCACTGAGAGTGAGCGTGTGTAGCCGATGAGAAAAAGACGAGCGCGTTTGCGTATGTTGATTGCTCCAGGTGTTCTTATCGCTCATATACGAGTCCTTTACTAGTCTTGCTTCAGAATGCATATGCAAAAGAGTATTTTTACCAGAATTATTACAGGCAAGCGACGTGCCTTTCAGATTATAGCGAATGCCGGTACTATATGCTATGAACTACGTCACAGTTCGGCGCGTGTGTGCATTATACTCACTGCGCACTCTTTCAAGCAGCGTCGAATGCAAATCCTCCGTTCCTGCCACTACGAGAGAAAAACTCTCGCTCAGGTTTGTGATGTCACGGAGATGTTTGCCATGCTGGTCGCTGACGAAGCCACCTGCTTCCAGCACAATACTTACTGATGCAAGGAACGACTCTGCTGTGAGTAGATCACCGATATCTACATAGGCATCATATGCGCCACTGGCAACATAGACGATATCCATTGCTGAACTGCCGGTACGTCGTACCGCACCAATTTCCGGTTGTTGCATGAGTAGTTTACCAATTGTTGGCAGGTCGCGCCCATCGAAGTTAATGCCGATGATACTATCTTCAAGTGTTCGAGTTGCGCTTACCGAACAACGGTTCCCGTTACGGTAAGCGCCCCCGCCACGCTGTGCTTGATAGACGGTGCCGCTGAAAAGCTCCCCAACAAGCGCCCATTGTACCTGTTCCGCGTTGATCGGAGCATCTATGGGCAGAATGGCGAGTGCAACGGTAGCAGTCATGATGCCTCGTGAAACATTGGTCGAACCGTCCACCGGATCAATCACAATGCGATACTCTGGGTCTGAACCGGTTGTACAGGCCGCTCTTTCTTCTGTAATGACCTCAAAAACAGTACCACTCTCGTTCAAACCGTTGATAATAATATCCTCTGCCTCGCGATCAAATTTCATGGTCGTGTGTTCAGATGATTGGAAATACACCTGGTTGCTATTGAACCGTTCGGAATGCATGTAGGCACGCACCTGCCGAAAAAGTTGTTCTAAAAGTTCTAACATCGCTTTGTATGTTTTTCATCCGTTATTTTTGACGTTGTTGCACGCCAGACTCTTCGTTTGCCCGGCTGCTCTCCTGACAAATTATACCATACCCTTTCTAAGTCAACCGTCCAGACGCGGCAATCTGCATTATTCAACACAATGCTGTAGGATAAACGGGTCGGCACTGGTATGGTCGGTATGGTTGGTATGGTTGGTATGGGTGAGCAATCGTTGGAGTGTCAATTGGATAGCGAGTTCACTTTGATCGCAAGCGATCCACCGCCGTCCAAGCTGTTGGGCAACAACTGGTGTCACACCGCTCCCACAAAAACAATCTAGCACGATGTTTCGTTCCTCTGATGAGGCAAGAATGATACGTTCGAGCAGCGCCTCCGGTTTCTGCGTTGCGTACCCATTGCGCTCCGGGTCTTTTTGTTGCAGGTGGCTGATATCGTTCCAGACATCTGAAGGGGTCATAAGAGTATCTTCATCATAGCTATAGAGCCGGCCACCGGAACGAATCGTCCAGGTGACGCGCCCGTCAACACCAGTCTGCTTGCGCATGTTGTTGCGTTTATGACTGCCACGCCGTTCGCTTATGCGCTCCGGGTGAAAGCAATAGCGGGCGGATTTAGTGTACAGCAGAATAGTGTCGTGTTTGCGAGCAAAATGTTTTTGCGAGCGTCCTCCCGATTGATAATGCCAGATAATTTCACTCTTAAAACCCGCTCCCTCGCTATCGTTTGTAGAGCCAAAGATTTCATCTAACATAACCCTGGCATAATGTACGGCTCGCCAATCAAGATGAACATACAGGCAGCCACACTCTGCGAGCAGACGATGAAGCCAGAAAAATGTTTCGTATAGCCATTGAAGATACAGATCCATGTCGTGTTTCCAATTATCGTTATAGGCAAGTTGTGAGCCGCTCGTGAAATTGCGCCCTGTCATGAATGGTGGATCAATGTAGATAAGATCAATCTGCTGAGCGAATTCAGCGTGCAGCGCGGGTAACACATGGCTTTTATCGCCGAAGATGAGGCGATTGTACCATGTTTCGGCAGGTAGCAAAGGCTGTGGGGATTGTGATCTATTTTTCGTCGGCAGCTCACCCTGTGTTTCGATGGTGATGAGATGTTTTGCATCTGCGACATAATCGGGATGCTCGATGCCCACGTTCTTCCCTCGCCATATGAGTTCAGCCATACATATAAACCTCTGTAGTGGATATCACCTGTGTACTAACTATGCTCATCATATGAAAGCATAGCTATCATGTCAACTAGAAGGCAAAGTAATAACATTAAAATAGTCCTGAATTCCTTGACGAATGGAATAGAGTGGCTCTATACTTAACTCAGATTAATCCCACTATTGAACCTCTTACCAGAGCGTTCACACATCTGGCGGTCACTCTGGGGGAAACGGGTGGCTGCACCATTCAGATACTTCATGCGCTGCTGGAGGTATCGGGATGGCATCTTCTTTTAGCATACAGAGAGGATTGTAGTCTCATGGAACACGCAAACAAACTCAGGGGGAGAAGTTTGGTACATGTAAACGTGAAAATTTGGACAATAGTTGGAACGTTTACTCTTTTATTCGCCATTTTCAATCTCACCGTTGCGACGAGCTTTGCCACTTCAGCAGGTCTGCTTGCCCCTAC
>DATGJV010000793.1:0-7155 GCA_035295005.1 Ktedonobacteraceae bacterium
CCTGATCGTGATTGCGGCAATAGTAGTAGTAGAGTCCAGGTGTAGGAAAGAGAACGGTCACGCTGGCACCGCCAGGGATATCATCGGTACCGGCGATGCGATAGAGCCCGATATCACTGGGATTGATGGGAGCGGACCAACCGGCAACAAGCCCGACAAAATGCGGGTCTTCGTCCAGGTTGTGCCATGTTACCGCCCCTGCTGGAGCAATGGCAAGAAATTCGGAGGCGAACATATCATGACCATGCAAGACAAAGTTAATTGTTGTGGTTGGCAGATTCCGAACTGCCCCTTGCACCCAGATAACCCCTTCCATTGCCATTGGATAATGGCGGAGGTTTTTCCCGGCTACCACACGCGAAAAGGTACTATTCCAACTATCCTGCGTTGTCTCATAATAATGATACAGTCCAGGCCGCGTAAATATGAATGTTGTGTGCCCACTTGCCCCTACTGTGAGCGAGAACGATTGCGGATTTAGAAAAAACCTCTGTTGCGTGGAGGTAGGAGTCGTCGTGAAGTGATGAGCAACCGTGTCATCGTTTTGCCAGGTAACAACTGTATTCGGCTGCACTGGCAGCACAAAAGGCGCAAAAAGGTCCTGGTTGCGGGCAATTGTGACCGTAGCATGAAACACTGTCGGCGCTTGATGGAGACCGGCGGCGGAAATGGTATGCTGATCGGTAAAAAGTTGTATACCGCGAATGATGCCGAACGCGGTCCCAAACAGAAGTACAACGACGATTATGTATAAACCGCGAGGTATTGTTTTCATAGCGATGTGAAAATCCTTTCTAGCAAATTAGCTTTCTATGGTCAGTATAAGGTGTGTTGCCAAAGCTGCTCCCACTTTCCCGGAACATGCTATACTTCTAAGGTAGTATGAGAACTACACCGAACGTCTGAATCAGCTAAAAAGTGAGTCGTGTGGATAAAGAAACGCAAGTCAATCGCGAAACGCCTGCCAACGTTTCGCTAACACCTCTTCCTGAACAACAAGCAAAACTTGCTCGTGACCCTTACCAGGCCCTGCGCTTTCGCGATTTCCGCCTCCTGTTCATTGGGACATTCATTGCCTCAATTGGCGAGCAGGCGCTGACAATTGCCATTGGCTGGGAATTGTATACACGCACTGGTTCCGCGCTGGCGCTGGGTGGCGTTGGATTGGTGCAGATACTGCCCGTCATTTTTCTCTCGTTACCTGCCGGCCACCTGGCAGATCAATACAGTCGTCGCCGTATCGTAATCATGACTCAGGCCATTTTGGCGTTGGCTTCCCTCGGCCTGACGATACTATCGTTGACGCAGGGTTCTTTACTCCTGATGTATGGTTGCCTGTTGCTTATCGGTATAGCTGCCGCGTTCAATGGCCCGGCCAGTTCCTCGCTTCTGCCGCAGACGGTGCCGGAACGTGTGTTTGAGAATGCTGCGACGTGGGGCAGTAGCTCCTGGCAGATGGCTGCCGTGCTGGGACCAACACTGGGCGGTCTGATAATCGCTCTGAGTCATAGCACGGCCTGGGTCTATCTGCTGAATGTCGGGGCCGCATTGCTTTTTGTTTTCATGGTCATCCCCATTCGTGCCAGGCAGCACGATGTACGCTCCCATGAGACACATGAAGCGACAGCAACAACGATGGAGTCGCTTGTCGAGGGTTTGAAGTTTCTACGCAGTTCGCACGTTATTCTAGCCGCAATCACTCTTGACCTGTTTGCGGTATTGCTAGGGGGTGCCACGACACTGTTACCAATCTACGCGAAAGATATCCTGCACGTCGGTCCAACGGGATTTGGCTGGTTGCGTGCCGCGCCATCGCTGGGAGCCGTGTGTATTTCTTTCTGCATTATGCATGCGCCGCCTTTCAAGAAGGCGGGCAGAACCTTGTTGCTGGCAGTCGCGGGTTTTGGTATAGCCACCATTATTTTCGGCGTGTCTCACTGGTTCTGGCTCTCGTTCCTGATGCTCTTTGCCCTGGGAGGTCTCGATAACATCAGCGTCGTCATTCGTAGCACGCTCTTGCTGGTGCGCACGCCGGATAGGATGCGCGGGCGTATTTCGGCTATCAACTCACTTTTTACCGGAGCATCCAATGAACTCGGTGGGTTTGAATCTGGTCTGGTTGCGCAATTGTTTGGTCCCATCATCGCGGTAGCAGGAGGCGGCATCGGAACGGTTCTAGTAGTCCTGCTGGTTGCTCTGCTCTGGCCCGAAATGCGCAACATGGGTACACTGAGTGAATAGCATTGCAGAGCTGAGGCAAGTAAAATAGCTTGCGTGTCGCCATCACCCCCTTATTTTCCCCCGGTGTATTTCGATTTTGTGCTATACTAGAAGAAGGATTTGCGGCGAATGAATCTGCTATGCGTTCTGGGAGATGTGATAGGGACGAGGTACTGTTATTATTGAACGCATTTGGAAGACTCCAGCATCATATGCATCATCTTCTCCTCTCTCCGTGGTATCCCCGTGTCGAATCGCGACAATTACAAAAAGTTTGAAAGCTGAAATTCTAAGGAGAACACTATGCTGCCGCTTATCGTTTTGTTGCTTGCCATTGTAATCATTGTGTGCATTTGTGGCTACCCGATGTATCGAAACAACGCTGACAGGAGAGCGAGGGAAAAGAAACGGAACCAGTTTCATGATCGCATCTAGGGGCGCTATAATCATTGAATGGAGTTGAAGGATGAGGATGAATAAGCAAGCCCAGGTTTTTGCCCGGCAAGTCCAGTTGGATTTACTGGCACTCTCAGATACGGACCTTTTCCACATAGTACATGTGTGGGTGAATAGAGAATCATCCGGGTTATATGCTGATGTTTCCTCTGAGGCACGGCTTGCTTTAGGCTATACGCTCATAGGCGGCAAACCACAGGCACTTTCCTATGATATACCCGCAGAGAGTGCATTCGAGGCAGAGGAGCAATGGCTTGCACCTCCTTTACCAACGCTTCGGGAATTATTGACGGACATGGATGTAAAATTCTTTGTCCAGTATGTTCTCCCGCTCGCGTTCCAATCGCTGCATGTGTTGCACCCTGAATGGGACGAGGGCTCGACGTTCAATGCTCATCTTGCTAATTATCTTCGTCAGATCAGAGGTAAACAGCGACAAGTAACGCAGGAATTGGGAAGAAGGAGGTGATACCGTAAGTTGCCCTGGCCACAGGTGTCTACTCCATGGCGTAGAGCATCAACTAGCAAATTTTTAGTGCGTTCTGGTATCGTGATACATACTCACAGTAAGGAAAAGAACATGCAGCAAGAGAAAACGTATACGACAAAGCTTTTCAAAGGGGAAGCACGATCGCAGTTCGAGCGGGATTTAAAGAAAATGACGAAAGAGGGCTGGCACGTGCAAAATGTCAAAGACACGGGGGTAGGGGTAGGTCAAGACCACACAGGTAGCTTGACCGTCGTATATGCAAAGTAATTCGGCGATTAAATGGTAGCGCAAACTGTTTTGAAGGAAAGGCGCTCTGAAATATGAATTTGGCTTTGTCAAATTCATATTTCAGAGCGCCTTCTCTTCAAAATATAAACGGGAATATCTCACTTACAATATGTGTTATAATAGGCGTATGACATCTAAAGAGAATTGTATCGCTTCTGTGAGAAATGGTTTCTACGAGCGTCAATGCGTTTGAACGATGTCACAGGAGCATATAGAGAACATGAAATTGTACGTTGGGGGTCTCCCCTATCAAACTAGCGAGCAAGAGCTTATCGCTCTTTTCGAGCAGGTTGGTCAAGTAAACGATGCGACGATTATCTTTGATCGTGACACTGGTCGCAGCAAAGGCTTCGGCTTCGTTGAGATGAACAACGACGAGGAAGCGCGATCTGCCATTGAGCGCCTGAACGGCACGATGGTAGGCAATCGCACCATCACGGTGAACGAGGCACGCGAGCGTCCAGCTGGCGGCAACCGTGGCGGGTACCGTAGTGACCGCCGTTCAAATAATAGTTACGGAAATGACCGGTACTAATCATTTGAGCGTTCGGTGAGGGCGTAAAAACAAGCACAGCCAGGCAGAAATTTCTGCCTGGCTGTGCTTGTTTTTACGCCCTCACCGTTTATTATGCTGGCACTTCCAACTCTGCTTCAGCTTCCGAGATGTTATAGAGTTCCTCTAACGTTTGTGTACGTGCCTTTTCGATGCGGGCTATCCTCTTCTGGAACTGGCTTGTGGCATAGATGACGTATTCCTCAGTTTGCATACCAAATGGGCGTTCCGCGTCGGGGTCTTCCATCGTGTCCGTTTCCTGTACGACTCCCAGCGCGAGCGGCAGCAGTTCACCCATGCGCTCCTCGACCACTGACCAGAGCGATTTATCCGAGGCTACCAGCCGCGAGATGAGGAATACACCGTAGGCGATGTGGCGCGACTCGTCCTGCTTGAGCAACTGAATGCCCTGGCGCAATCCTGGCATGATGTTGTTGCGATCAAGCATGTTGAAGTAGCCATGGTAGCCAGTCTCTGCCAGCACGCCCTCGACGATCATATTATACGTTACAGATGCGCGTAACTGCGCGGCAGGGGAGTGATCAGTCAATAGGGCATACATCGTCTGCGGCAACTCTTCGTAAAACAGCTTGCGATAGCTGGGCGAATGGTACGTATGCAGGTCACGGTTTTCGTGTGCGACCTCGTCGAGAAAACGCCGGAAGAACTCGGTATGCTTGGCTTCCTCCCAGAGGAAGGTAGTCAAAAACATTTCTTCTTCAATATGTCCATCCTGCGCAATTGCCATAATCAACGGCAACAAATCCAGGGTGACGCTTTCCTCCCCTGCCTGGAAAAGCGCGGTCTGAAGTATCAGCGCCTCCCGCTCATCATCGGTACAACGCTGCCAGTCTACGATATCCTGCGAAAAATCTATGCTGCGTGGGTCCCAGATGCCGAGCCGCTTCGCCTTGTGGTAAAGCCGCATCGGCAGAATGTCGTGTCGCAATCCACGTGTACTGGTCGTTGCGAACGACTCATGAATTACCTGTGCCATCGTCGTTTCTCTGTCCTTTCTGTCAGCCGAAGCCGAGACAAGACAACGCAGTGACTGACTGTCAGTCATTTTCCATTACAAGAGTACCTGACTTTTCGCCTTCTGTCAATGGTGTTTACGCGGATAAGCCGAGGGCGCGGCTAATAAATGTGATCACTTCAGAAATATAAACATGAGGTTCGACCTGCACGTGGTAAATATAACATTCGTCGGCTGCGTGGTTGATCAAACCGATAATGAGCCTTGCCCAGATATCTGGATTGACTGTACTCTCAATCTCGCCGGTTGCTTGCCTTTGTTGGATAAGCTCAATAATCAGCTTGCGATATGGGCCAAACTGCGCTTCCCAATCATCAAATGTCGGATTCGCAGTCATGCGTGAATGAATGACATGCAGCACGTCTCGATAGCGTTCTAGCTCTTGAAATGCTGCTGATACCCCCCTGTGTACAACATCGGCTGCGCTGGTCGCTTGTGCTGTGGCCTCGTGTACAGCCGAGAGAATATGCTCATTCAATTCCTGGTTCAGGGCTGCGAGAAGCGCCATTTTCGAGGGGAAATACAGGTAAAACGTTCCCTGCGCCACGCCTGCCCGTGCCACAATCTCAGAGACAGTGGTTGCCTCCAATCCCTTTTCCGCCAGGATAGTTCTCGCGGATATAAGCAAATCAGCCCGCCTATCAGGCTTATATCGTATTTCAGACACGCTCTCCATCCTCCATGACAACAGTTCCCCAGACTGTTCTGATCCACGTAGATTTCCCTATTATATCTCATTCATGCCTACACCTGTTCAGCATTGAGTCGGAATACAAAGACAAGAACGTGATGATAATAACCGTGTAGAAACAAGAAACATCATCAGATACATACGAGAGACCGAACATCCCTCGTGTGTGCCATTACGTATATTCTGGAGGTTCCCCCTATGCTCTCTTTGCAATCCCTGTGGAAGGCGTATCGTTCTCAAGCGAATCATGCGCAAATTGTACTGTTGCTGGCCCTCCTTTTGTTAGTGCCGCTCAGTAGTTGTAATACACCATCGCCGCCGCCCCTTTTTACATCGCTCAATCTCGGCATACCGGACGCGGCGCTTCATTCGCCCGTCAAAGGGCCATTGCCTGATGCGACTGAATTGAATGTCGGTATTACCTTTAAGATAGACCCTAAACTGCTCGACTCGGCAGCTCAACAGAAAATTCAACCTGGACAACCTTCCAAACTTGAGCAATTCGCCAATCGCATTGGCATCAGTGATAGCACCTATCAGAAAATCAAGGGCTTTTTTAACCTGTCGGGCATCGCGCTGAAATTAAGCAAACTGCGCACGCACCTGGGAATTCATGCGAAGGCGAGTACGCTGGCAAAAGTACTGCAAACGAAGTTCGTCATTCACGACTATAAGGGCCGGACATTCTTTGCTCCTGCCACTCCGCCAAAGGTTCCCACGTTTTTAGCCAGTTCTATTGACGCAATTACCGGACTCGATAATTACAGCGCACCGCCAATACACGCGCTATCCATGCAATTCAACAAGCCACTAAGGTCGAGTACAAACCGTACAGGCGGTCATGCCACACAGGACTGTAACGCCGACCCACAGACGTTGTTTCCGAGCGATATTGCCACGGCCTACGGGTATAATACGCTCTTGAATCGGGGCATAAGTGGACAAAATATGACCATTAATCTTGTGGAGGTGGATGGCTCATATCGTAGCGATATTCAGAATTACCTGAGCTGCGTCGGGTACAAAGGGCATCTTTCGTTTACCGATATTGATTATAGTCCCACACAGGCTCTCGGTGAGTCAACGCTGGACGTACAGATGGTGGCCGGGCTGGCACCTGACGCCAATATTGCCGTCTACCAGACGGATGGCAACGCCAATGATGATACATGGGCGCAGGTGAATGATGCATTGCAGCAGATTATTGATGATAATACCAACAATGCCAGCGCAGGCAGCGTTGTCAGCATCAGTCTCGGTATGGATGAAGCCGATATGGCCTCGTCTGACGTGACCGCAATTGATAGCAGTCTGCGTCAATTGACACAGGTGGAGCATATGACTGTCTTTATCGCGAGCGGCGATTGTGGCGCATTTGCCAACCGCATCTACGGCGACCTCTCGGTCAGCTTTCCGGCCAG
>DATGJV010000794.1:0-2493 GCA_035295005.1 Ktedonobacteraceae bacterium
ATAGTAGGGGTATCCCCTTGCGGGTACCCTGGCCCACGCACTGGCAATTCCTGGTCAACCCATACCAGCCAGGTTTTCGGATAAGCTCTTGTGGGCGTCCATCCCCTTCCAGCCACTAGTATTCATTCTCTTTATTTGAACAGGATTGATCATGACTCTTGACAGCAGCATGCAATATATTGCATACTGCATATATGAAAGCACCTATTTTTGAGAAAATTGATCGCATCTCATTGCGAGAACATGTCTATCGTCTCATACAGCATGCTATCGTAGCAGGGGAATTGCAACCTGGACAGCAAATTCGCGATAGTGATCTTGCGGCACAATTTGGGGTGAGCCGCACGCCGGTACGGGAGGCGTTGCAACGATTGGAGGACGAGGGGCTGGTGGAAATGCTGTCGGGAGTTTGCACACGTGTGGTGCCGCTTGATATGCAAGCAGCGCAAGAAGCATTCCCTGTTGTTGCTGTGTTGCATGCGCTGGCTACCCGCCTCGCGGTGGGCCAGTTGACGGAAGAGGATATTACTGGTCTGCGTCGAGCAAACGACGATCTGATTATAGCCCTTGAAACGAACAACGTCACGGATGCTTTGCATGCTGACGACATGTTTCATCGCATTTTTGTCCGGGTAGCGAACAACCATGAAATCCAGCACACGCTGGAGTATTTGATGCCCAAAGTACGCCGCCTGGAATATGCGCAGTTTAGTTCGCTTGCCGGTCATACATCAGTCCTCCAGCACCAGACCATTATCGCCGCCTGCGAGCAAAGATCGGCAGAACTAGCAGCAACGCTGACCGAACAAAACTGGCTCAGCCTGGGGCAGTTGATTGTCAGATCATTTGCCAGCAATGAAAAAGATTCGTAAAGGAGACACGCTATGGAACACGTAGAATCTACAACCGCTCAGACAGAAGTTCACGACCCACACATTCTTGCCCAGGCAAGAGTTTTGTTGGACGCCTGCCAGTCTCCACGTGAGATGCAAGAAGCGGTACTCGCGGCGGTTGCACGCAATGAAGAATGGCGTGGGAAACGCTGTCTCAACCTGCTCGCCCCCGAAGCGCCAACCAGCCCGGCTGTCCGCGCACTCCTCTCGGCTGAGGTGGGTACACGCGCTGCTGAAGGCCACATCGGCGAGGTAAATCGCTGGTTTGCCGGTACCAGACATATTGATGAAATCGAGGCTCTCTGTGTTGAATTGCTGAAAAAAGCCTTCAATGCCAGCTATGCCGATCATCGCCTCGTGGCAAGTATGATTGGGAACATGGCCGTCTATAGCGCACTGACCGAACCAGGCGACGTAATTATGAGCATCCCCCAGCCGATGGGCGGACATTCCAGCAACCGTTCTGATGGGCCAGCGGGAGTACGCGGCCTGAAGATTGTAGACATTCCTTTTGATCCTGTTGAACTCGAAGTTGATCTTGACCTTTTTCGCAAGGTAGCGCCTCTGGTACGTCCGAAACTTGTGGCATTAGGCGCTTCGATGACGCTCTTTCCATTTCCTCTCCAGGCAATCCATGACATTGTTGCGGAGTGGGGCGGCTCTGTCTTTTTTGATGGCGCACATCAACTGGGACTGGTTGCCGGTGGTCAATTTCAAGACCCCTTGCGTGAAGGTGCAGCAGTGCTGACCGGGTCCGCGGGGAAAACCTTTAGCGGCCCCCAGAGCGGCGTCATGGTCTGGAATGATCCACAGTTGACAGAGCCGCTCACTCATGCTATTTTCCCTGTTCTGGCCGCGACGCACCAGGTCAACCGCGTAGCCGCCCTGGCCGTTTCGGCAGCTGAAATGATCGCGTATGGCCGGGTCTATATGGCGCAGATTGTCCGCAATGCACAGGCATTGGGAGCCGCCCTGGCACGCCGGGGTATTCCGGTACTGGCGGCACACAGGGGCTATACTATGACCCATCAAGTGATCGCCAACGTTCGCGAGTTTGGCGGCGGATTGGAGGTTGCGCAGCGCCTGGCACAGGCAAATATTATCACCAACAAAAATCTCATTCCAGGTGACCAACCTGCCGATTGGGACCATCCAGGTGGCCTACGCATCGGCACCATTGAAATTACCCGTCTTGGCATGCACGAAGCAGAAATGGAGACGATCGCGGACTTTATCGCACGCATCCTTGTCGAACATGCTGCCCCGGAAGAGGTGGTAGATGATGTTATCGCCTTCAGAGAACCCTACCAGACGCTCTATTACAATTTTGATCATGGCCTGCTGGTGTGATTCTAAAGAGCGACTCACTCTATTCTGGGCACCCTTGATTGCGGGATTTTGCGAACTGTCAGGAACGGGATGGAGCCAGTAGTTGAGAGCCAGGAGCCAGCGATGATCAACAGGAAGCCAGCGACGGTGGCGATAGTGAGTTGCTCGTGGAGTAGTGTAACGCCCAGGAGTACAGAGACGGCAGGATTGACATAAGTAATGACCGTGCCACGGCTGGCTCCAACTTCAGCGATGAGCGCGAAGAAGGTCG
>DATGJV010000795.1:0-10127 GCA_035295005.1 Ktedonobacteraceae bacterium
AGCTGTGCATTGCCCTTATTCACATTCAGGGTACCGAGCAAAAGTGTCCCACCCTCAGCCGGATTATCTCCTACGAGCCACGCATAGAGGCTATTTCCCTGTGCGGGGCTGGAGATATGGGAAAGCTCAAGTTGCACTTCGTCGGCAATGCCCTGGCTCGTACTCTCATTCACCTGTCCACTGCTCATAAAGAAGACATGACCGACGATGGCGCTAACCGGGGGAGCAACCTGGTTCTCAGCATGTGCTGCCTCCCTGGGAGGTGTCGCGGGTAACAGCGAATCGAGATTCATGCCCACAAAAACAAACACTGAAACCAGGAGCAGCACAAGGAAGGTGAGGAAGATAGGGACTAGCGGACGTTTGTGCTGCTGTGCGGAAAGTTGACCTGATTTGTGCTGTTGTTGTGCAGAAAGTTGGCCCGGCAAAGGCGTTGTCACCGTCAACGGTTGTGTGTTCAAATTACTCTGTGTGCCGGGTCTTCTGGGTGTCCCGTTGCCAACATTTGAATGTTCAGGTTGTCTCAATGCTTTCCCTCCTGACCAGACCGCAAAGACAGGCAACAACTACAACAATGCCTGGGTTCAGGTATGGGAGGGTCCGCACTGCCATCATCTGCACCACGCATCTACGTACACTGTCCGCTATTACCCACACTACCCATACCCTACACAGAGTGTAATAAAATGCGCGAGAAAATACTGTCTTTTTTGCTCTTTGTCACGAAGGTACACATCCCACGAAATTTGGATATCCTTCTCATGCCTCCTTCAGATTGCGCCTGGCACGGTACATCAAGACATAGCCTGTTTCAAGAATGGACATGATGTCAATGTTGAACGCTTGAATCTTTAACCGTGTGCGCGAGAGAACGTTGCGCACAGGGCGCATCTCGTATTCCCAGACACCCAGCTCTTGCGCTTCCTGCAAACGCTTACGGCTCTTCACAATCACCTGTTCATCAACATTACGGCTGTTGAAATGAGCCAGCATGACTTCGTAAGGGCAGTAATGGGGATAGAGTTGTAAGAGAGGCAGAAGGACACAAACTTCACTATTGGTGAATTGCTGCTCCATCCATAGGGTTGGACCTTCATCACCGTGGGAAAGCAGGGCGAGCGTTCCAAGTGGGATGTTCAAAGCAAAAGTGTAGCCATCAGGCAATAGACCCGGCAAAGGAAAATGCCGTATCTCATGTGCCGGCTGTCGAAGCGGAATGACTGTAGGGGTCCGCTTTAGCGCACCATTCTGGATGGAAGTGGTAGCATTACGAAGTAAAGGTTTTTGCATGGAGATACTCCTTGTCTAGCTTACGCTGAATTCTAACGAGGAGAAGGTCCTTGTACATGCCGTTCAAACTTGTGAAGTGGCATGTATTGAGAAACTTCGCTTGTGTCCTGACTTCCGTTAACGAATAGGCAAACTGCTCCTTTTTTCCTGAACATATCTACTCCTCTGACTATTGCTTCTGGTTTAGCCCAAATTCGCTACGGATACCGTTTAATGCTTTGACAGGCATAAACGTTTCCGCATTGGTCTACCGACACGATCAGTGATAGATATCTCCAATATTTTGGACGCTTACACGAAAGGGATGTTTCATCGTATCAACATCTTGTGATTACAATCAACTGTACACAAGCTATTGATGAAAAGCAAGGTATTTCACGTATAAATCACAGGCAGGTGACAATTTTCACACAAAAATCACAACGCTTCGGTTGTGCCGGGATCGCGTTGTGATTCAGTCAGAATACGAAGTCCTGCATCTTGCGAAAGTCGCTTCAACACGTACACTACAAAATTGATCAGATGTACTTGTGGACAGTTTCAAACACTTTTTTCGCGGATAGTCGCTCTAAACGCTCCACTGCCATTATCTCGACAGCAGGGCCTAAAGGATGTATATGGACAAGGGCAGCCAAATGCGTCACCACGATTGTTGGCACACCGAGCAGTGCGGCTAAGTGCGTCATGCCAGAATCGTTACCAAGATAGCACTTGCATTGCTGAATATTTTGCGCAACTTCCAGTATTGGTGCGTTCCTCAGTACAGTAAACAGTCCTGGTTGCGGAGAAGGTATCACATGCCGACGCACATCTCGCAGCTGCTTTGCATCAAGTGGACCGGCCAGTAAGAGGACTGGCTGTCGAAGACGTAAGAGCTGATTGATAACGTAAGCAAAAGACTCTGCTGGCCAGCATCGTAATTCTTCGGAGGAACCGGGATGAATGACAACCGGGGGATTGAAGGGGCGAAATACCTTATCACTGCTTGTGATGGGAGGAATGTGATGGGCGCTGATCTCCTGTAATCCTATTGAATGCGCCAGACATTCCATTATATGCTTTAAAGGTCTGGGGTTCTGCTCCTCGTGGGCAATAATCACTTCTCTGGCTCCGGCCTCCAGCAGGTTACGCTTCAAAGGCTCAGAACCGTTACGCATCAGGGAAATTGCCAGATCAGTTCTCTGGAGCAAATTGCGCCAGTTAGCTGAAATGATGCCTTCATCTTGATACAATTCAATCCACGGATATTGAGACATATCACAGACCTCATCCGCGAGACCCCATGCCTGAGCCAGCGGCAATACTGCCGGGTTACTGACCAATGTGAAGTGAGAGCCGCTGTACTTCTCCCGCAGTACTTTGAGAATGGGAAAAGCAAAAAGCGTGTCACCGATGAATCCACCGCGAAACGTCACAATACGCATAGCAGTTGCACACTCCTTTGTAGCTCTTTCTCAACCTGTTTTCCATGTGGTTTGGATATTGTATGAGGTTGAACCTTTTTCCCCCAAACGGTCCAGTTGTGTAATCTAGTATAACATAAAATCGTGATTGTTTTACAAAGAAATAAATTCAGCCCAGTTCATAAGACATTCTGGCTAATTTCTCCACCAAAAATCCACAGATGGCAAAAAGTGATACATACTATTCATATATGTCTAGCTGGTTGTATGGGATAGCGGTATGAACTTTCCTCGTATCACGGCTGTCGTCTTTCTCCTTCTCCTGATTGGTGGCCTCACATATGCGTGCATTGACACAATAAACCTGATTGCTCCTCCACGCTCCTATGGCAGTAATGTGGAGCATGTGGAAGGGGAAATCGTCCAGATGGAAATGAGCGCGTCAGGGATGGATATTGTGCTAGAGACAGCGAATGGACAACTGATGCATTTTCACTGTGCCAACCCCTGTCATGCATCGCCGTGGCATGTGGAACGCCACCTGCAAGAGCATGCTGAGACGGATATCTATTATGTGGAAAAGCCAGACAACAACTTACTGGTATTGGATGTGGATTAGCGGTGCGCGTCATACATCGGGTTTGTTGTTTTCACAACACTAGAGTCAAAGGGCATCACAACTATGCGGAACACGCAGAGATTGCAGAGCATCCAGGGCATTCAAAGCATGCAGCTACCCGTGCCTGTTGCGAGTCAACAGCGTCGGGGTGCGCATATTGTCATTATTGGCAATGGTATCGCCGGGTTGACGGCTGCGGTCGCGGCCCGGCGTGCGGCTCCGCATAAAGGCATCATCATGGTCACAGAGCAAAGCCACCCAACCATCAACACACCGGCGCTCAAACAATTCGCCATCGGGAAACTGGAGCGGGAGCAACTGCTGGCCTATCCCGGAGGAACAGAGCGCAACAATACTATTCAGGTCGTGCATGGGCGCGTCGAAGAGATACATGCTCATGATCGCTCTATACAACTGGCGCACGGCGGCATACTCGACTACGGCGATCTCCTGCTTGCCACTGGTAGCACTCCTAATGGTCTACCACCTGACATCCCTGGACGGGATTTTGATGGGGTGCTGGTACTACACCGTTTGCAGGACTACCTGAGCCTGCGTCGTCGTCTGTATGAGGTTGAGGACGTGGTGGTTATTGGTGGTGGCATGCACGCGGCAGAGACGGTGATGTGCATGGTGCAACTTGGCTTTCAAACACACTGGCTCATTCGCGGCAAAACCTTCCTGTCGCGCACGTTTGATCAGGCCGCGTCCGCTAAAATGGTACAGCACATTCAGCAGCAAGGAGCTATTGTCTATCCCGAGACCGAGGTCATTGGCATAGTGGGCAGCGTGGGCGTTGTTGCCGGTGTGGTAACGAACGAGCAACAGATGATTGCTTGCCAACTTGTGCTGGTCTGTACAGGTAGCTCGCCCAATACAACCCTTGCGGCACGCTGCTCGCAGCCTATCCAGCATGAACCAGGGCGCGGTATTCTCGTGAATGACCAGTTGCGTACCAGCGTTCCCGGTATCTACGCCGCGGGAGACGTTGCCGCGCTCAAGAATCCTCAGACAGGCATTCACGAGGTTCGAGCGCAATGGTACGCCGCAGTGGTGCAAGGTCATACAGCAGCAACCTCGATAACAGGAACGGCAACGGAAGCGCCCTTTTTCGGCACTCCCTGGCATGCCACGCGCATCGGAGATATTTCCATTCTGACAGTAGGAAACACCATAAGCTCCGTTCCTGGTGTGCAAATGTATAACGATTGCAGCAAGGGAAGCTACCGCCGTCTCGCTGTCGTCAATGATCGCCTTGTCGGCTATCTCTCACTTGGCCCAACGCAACCTGATGGGCTGGCGATCAAACGCATCGTGGATGAGGAATTTTCCCTGCGCGAGGTAGGCGAGTCTCTTTTAAAAGGTACGTTTGATGCGCGGCGCTTCTCCATACAAAGGCATACTCGCGCAACAAAGGCAATAAAAGCAACACACACCGTCAATACTCCTGCTCCTGTCACATCTGGCCGATTGCCAGCCATCAAGCCCACTCCCGCGCCTGGACATGCACAAAAAAATACCCCTGCGATACCCGACAAGAGCATACTCCATACGCCCGCACCTGGAGCAGGCGTATCCTTTACTGGTACTCTGATTAAAAGGCCGGTATCACCACTGCCAGCCACAAACCCACAGGCCAGTACATACAGCCACGGGATATACAATCGCCAGCGCGGACAGTTCTTACAAGAGAAAGGTTCCTGACAATTGCTAGCAATTGCTTTACACAAAACAGAGACGCAAGTGTCACAAGAAATTCATGCCTGTATCGGCTGTAACGAGTGTCTGCTGGCCTGTCCTGCGCTCTCTGAGCCGATTACGCTGGACGTATTGAACCACGAAACGCTATCTGGTCCGATATCGCCGCCGGTAGCCCGCTTTGCCCGTACCTGTTACCAGTGTGGTGCCTGTGTCGCACCTTGCCCCGTCGGCCTGCACCGAGACACAATGATGCTATGGTTGAAAGTACGTCTGCTGCGTTCTGGTCGTGAGGAGTAGGCTTGCCCATGTCTCACCGTTCATGGAAAACCATTCCAGAGGAAAAAGGCTATCCCTGGCTGTTCTTTTATGTCACGAAAGCGTGGCTGCTCGGTCTACTTGTTACCCTCATCGTTGTTGCCATCGCCGGTGGCTTTTACCTGTGGTACAGCCAGTTCGGTAATGATGTTGCCCCCGATAGCACAATCGGGCTGATTTTCGCCAGTGCTGGTACGCTCTGCTTTATCCTCGCCGCTATCCTCTACTTGCGCCACCGCCGTTCACAAAGGCGGAAAGCCGGTCAGCTCAATGCCTCATTACACTGGCATATCTTCCTGGCAATCATGAGTCTGGCCCTGATATTCATGCATTCGTTCGGCAACTTCAATGCCCGCACAGGCACCTACGCCCTCTACGGTCTAGTAGCCCTGGTCATCAGTGGCTTCATCGGACGCCTCATGGATCGTATCATGCCCCGCCTGATCGCGTCTGAAGTGGCTAAAACAGTCATACTGCAACATATATGGAGACCTAGCACACCATCAGGGCAAACAATTACAAAACAGGTAGAGCGTGCCACGCAACGCCAGGAGTTCTACCGCTCCGTCATTCGCTACTGGCGCGTATTCCATGTGGTGCTTGCCCTGCTCACACTTGGCTTAGTTATCTGGCACCTGGTATTTGTGGTGCAATTGTTGGTTTTTCATATGGGGTAGGATAGTGGCTAATCCAGACTGGCACATTGCTGCGCTCGTGCCAGAGGGCACGCTAAAGCGGGCCCCTACAGCGCCTGCGGGCGCATGGGTTAGAAGCGCCGAAGGCACTGTAGGGGTCCGCTTTAGCGCACCCAACTCGACGAGCGTAGCAATGTCGAGTTCATAATTACCGATTCATTTCGTCAATATGCATAATCGGCCCTACACATCTTCCACCCGAATTTCCCCAATAAGCTCCTGTGTGCGTTCCACCAGCCAGACAAGCTCGTGTGCTTGCACCTTTGCCAGCACAACTTCAGCTTGTTTCAACGCATCATCGTGGTTTCCCAGTAGGAGAGAGACTTGAGCCATTGCCAGTTGGCCTTCGGCCCGTGTCTCAGCTTCTAAACCTTCGAGGGAGAGCGCATGGTGGAGCGTGTTGCTGGCACGTTTGAGATATCGCGTTCGTCGTGTTGTATTATCCCTTTTACTGGTTGCTCTGGCCTCAGCAATGCGCAAGTTGCCCGATGCGACCAGCGCGAAGCCAATACAGGGGATATTGCCTACCCTTCTTCCCAGCTTGAGGGCGTGGCAAAGACAGGTTTGGGCTGCGGGCAACTTCCCTTGCTGCTGAAGCACATCCGACAGCAAGGTATTCCACATGCTGACATACACCTGGTCGTTAATTTGTTCCGCCAACCCCAGACCACGCCGGAACCAATCCTCGGCCTCAAGGAGCTTCCCGGTACGCGCCGCCAGTATGCCCAGATTACTGTAGACAACCGAGGTGAGCGGCGTATCACCTACCTGCTCTGCCAGCGCGAGGGAGCGTCCGAAAAATACTTGCGCCTGTTCATATTCACCCTTTTGCAGGTGGATATATCCTATGTTACAACAGACATGTCCAACTTCGCGCTTCTGTTCGTGTTCCTCAAGAATGGTGAGCGCGGTGTTCAGGTGCGTCAGCCCATCGGTAGGACGTCCAACGCTGTTAGCAATGGAACCTAGCAGGCGGTGAATACGTGCAAGATCAACCGGATCACCCGCAAGCGTGCGCCGGATGCGCGTCGAGAAGGTATCTCGTCCATCTGGAGGTTTTTGCTGCCGCAGGGTCTCCTCGAACAGGCGCTGCGCCTCGCTCGCGGCTGCATATGCCTCATCGTAGTTCCCTTCCTGCCAGCAAATAAGCCCCTGTTGATAGCGCAATGTTGCCCACGCCGCTCCACGCGCAACATCAGCTATGAGTAACACCTGCTCGCCGCGCTCGCGACATGCAATTGCTCGCGTTTTATCCCCCGTATAATAACAGGTCCAGCCAACTTCACACCAGAGCAAAGCCTCTATCTGGGCCTCATACTGCTGTTCTTCCGGTGAACCTTTCACGGCAAGGTTGGCATTTTTGCTCCGTTCCCCACGTTTCGCCAGAATTTGTTCATAGAAATGTTGCGCATCCTCAAAGTGGCCCTGGATTCTTGCGCACTCACCCAATCGCTCCAGCAACAATGCACGCCATGTACTATCAGTCAAAGCATTGGGACTATGCTCTAACGCGAGACGATAGTACCGTTCGGCATCAGGATAGGCCGAAAGCGTGTAGGCTGAGTTACCGGCCAGCTCGGCGTAGTGCGCAATGCGTTCATCTTCCGCTCCACCTTCGACAAGATGGTAGGTGATGGTCGCCGCACCTTCCTCTTCACGTCGTGCATACAATTGTTGCAGAATCTCCGCAACCCTTCGATGCAGCAGCGCACGCTTCGTCGCCGACAGCCGTTCATAGAGATGGCTGACGAGCAGGGGATGCCAGAAGTGATAGCGAATGTGCGTCCCGCGACCCTCTTCCGCCAGCACACCCGCCTGGAGCGCCTCATCCAACAAATCGAGAATGGTATCTTCATCTTTCTGGTTCGCGCCATATGACTCCATAGCGCGTATCAGCGAAAACTCGAAAGAACCACCCATAACAGCAGCGTTTGCCAGTAATTGTTGGCAGGAACGGCTGAGTTTGCTTATACGGTGATCGAGCGCCACGCGAATATTTTCCGGCAGCGTGGAGGGTTTCCGCCGAGTTGCCGATTGTTTTCCATTTGGAGATGCCGGTAGCTCTGTATCCGAAGAGAGCGCCAACTCTTCAGCAAAAAAGGGGTTGCCAGCCGCCTGTTGCTGGATATACACGACGATATCCTGCGGCAAATGTCCTACCAGTTTGCGAATCTGTGCATCTGTCAAAGGCTGGATCGCGAGCGTAGTAATCGTATGTTCGCGCTGCATATGCGCAATCAAGCCATGCAGCACATGGTTCGGTGCCAGTTCGCTCTCACGGCAAGCGCCGATGAATAGCACGTGTTGACCCGACAGCCGACGCGCCAGGTAGCCAAGTAATTCACAACTGCTGCTATCAGCCCATTGCAGGTCGTCCAGCACCACCAACAATGGTCTCTGCTGGCTCATCAATGTAAAGAGGGTCAGCACCGCCTCCCACAATCGCTGCTGCTCCTGCTGTGGCGACAAAGAAGGGGTATACTGGTGACGCGGCAAGGCATTATCATAGAGTTCTGGCAACAAGACACCGAGCGGCACAAATACTTCTGGCTGCTGCTGTATCTCTTCCAGTTGCCACAGACCCTGTAGGGCGGCGTTGCGCAGTATCTCTATCCACTGTCGGTATGGGATGCTACTCTCCTGCGCGTACATGCGGCTCCAGATCATGCCCCATCCTCGTTGCTGCGCCTCCGCGCCTACTTCCTCAACCAGTCGCGTTTTGCCTATGCCCGCCTCGCCTTGCAAAAGCATCCACTGCGGGTGCCGTCGCGTATCTAGCGGCAGCGGCCCACCTTTCCTATCGCCGTTGTAGCCGGTATATGTAGCGGATTCCGCACCAACAGCATCCATGCTCTGTATGCTATTTCTTTCCTCAACCGTCGTAAAGACATATTCGCGCATTCTCGCCAGTTCCACCTCACGTCCCACCAACGGCCCAGGGTGACTCCGCCCTACATGTTCCGCATATTGACCGCGTAGGGACCGATTTATCGCGTCCGCCTCCTCGTTCCCTTGCACACCCACAACCTTCTCATCATTGAAAATCACATCATCTGGCAACGGATGCGAACGTGAAAGGGATTGTGGACGCGATAAATCGGTCCCTACGGAGGGCATCACTAGAGGCTCATCGCCGCGTTGTATTGCCTCGAAAAGAGAGCGTGTCGCGGTTGAGGGTTCGCTATGATGACGTTGCTGGAGCGCAGCAACAAATTTCTGGTAGGCGCGTATCGCCTCGCCTCGCCGCTTCAAGCGAGCAAGCACAAAAATGAGGCGTTGTACAGCCACCTCATTTGTGGGATTACTGCCAATCAGCCGATCAAGCGGCTCTATCGCCAGGGAGAATGCTTCTTGCGCTATGCGCTCATCCGCAAGCGCCAGCAATGTATCAACCTTCTGTGCCTCCGCGAGGTGCTTATCCTGTACATCTGAAGTCCGGGTTTTCTGCGTTGTTTGAACTACTTGAGGAGCTTGAGTGGCTTGAGGAGTTTGAGCGGTTGAAGCTATCTGAGTTATCTGTGATCCCTGTACTCCGGCGGGCAAACGTTTCCCAACATATGTACGCACCATGCGCCCTTGCTCAGATGTATGATAGGCATACCAGTAAGGCCCATGTCCAATACCCTCACGGCACTTGCGACATTGCGGCTTGCCACAAAAACTGACCTGCTGCCTGTATGTGACCTTACTGTCCATCGTCCATTTGTCCATTCCTCTGGTGTATAAAGCATTTTCCCTTTAACCATATGAACGCGAAAAAAGGGGAATGTCGCTCCCATTGGGAGTAGACAAGCAAAAGACCAAGTGTATTATATCTCATCAGTCAATAGAACGTATGTTCTTATTCAGGTAAAAGCTTTTTCCAGTAGTCGCAACATGGAGTCATATTCAAAACTGGCTTTTGAGGAATCTGCTATCTCACGGCCCCACATACAACCTCCACCCTTGGAAATTTCGCTATGCAAGCGAAATGGGCGTGGGGTACCCGAAGGCTAAACCCACGCCCATGTATTCCATCATGAATGTTCGTGAGAACATCCCAACACTCATTAATCGTAACGCGACATCTGTGCTACCCTTTCAGCAACAAGCCAGGCAGCATTG
>DATGJV010000796.1:0-6128 GCA_035295005.1 Ktedonobacteraceae bacterium
CGAACGTCTCACGCAGCATGCCGTACAATCTACCTATGAGTTCCTCGAAAAGATAGATACCCTGCCAGAGGCGGATGCCATTGTTGCAGCACCCATAACATTTTCAAATGTCAATCAGTGGGTTCAGGGGACAGGAGACTCCCTCGCAGTGCTGGTTCTTTGCGAGGAAAGTACTCAGGGCATTCCGACAATTGCAGCTCCATACATTCGACCGGGCCTCATGCAACATCCGGCCCTCGTCACAAATATTGCACAGCTGCGCCAGTGGAATATCCGCGTCCTCTACGAACCAGAAAAAGCACACGCTTTGAACATGGTTCCGTGGGAAGCCGTTCTCGAAGAACTGCGCCTCATGCAACAACAATACTATCAGAATCCAGTACCTCGTGCAGACATTTTTCCCGAGGAGATCGCGACGGCGGATGCGGCAGAAAAGTATCAACTTTCGCCAGGGTATCTGGCTCGCCTTGCACGAACGGGCACTGTGCGGGCGCGGCGTTTCGGACGTGACTGGATCATTGATGAAACCGCATTGCGAGCCTACCTTGCACAACCAAGAAAACCGGGCCCAAGAACCCGCGTAGTAAAAGTGTATCGGGGATGGCGTGAGAAAGATGCTACCGGTTATGAAAATACCCATGTCACGGTGAATGGGAACTCTCTTGCTCCTTTTAATACTGTTGGACCAAGACCCCCAAGAAAGATCAGATTTGAATGGGGCTATTACGGCGCGGGACCCAGCCAACTAGCAACTGCCATACTTGCGGATTACTTTGGCGAAAGCTCAGTTGAAGGATGGGCGAATTGGGAAACGTCACGAGCTATAAAGTATGTTGCAGATTTTAAAAATGAGGTCATTGGACATTTACCCCCGGATAGCTGGGAACTCACTTCGGAGCAGATTCGTGAGTGGCTGGAAAAGCGAAAAGAGGCGGGAAAAGGGCAGGAAGAAGATCGGGACATACTGGGAGATTAAGAGGCTCCTGTGAGAACTGAGAGAAATGAAAGAGTGTCTTCCTGACTCGCACTCACTCACACGAAGAAAGGATGCCCACTCATTCATTCTTTTCAGGTCCCGCTGCTGGCTCATCCTCTTTCTCAACCTCTTCAACCTCAGCAGGAATAGATAAACGGCAGTACAACTGGCGGACCTCGATTTCAATATCCAGACTGGTCAGGAAAAAGCGTTGCCCGGCCCCATATTGATGATAGAGCCAGCCGGTGGTAGAGTGAGAAAAGACCTCGACGCGCTGAATAACCTGGCTCATGTAGATGATTTCCTGAATACTCTCTTTTGCCTGATAGAGCGTCAGCTTCACAAAGCGATCGGTCATCTCTGTTGACCGTGACAGCACCTCAACAACCAGGATGGGCGAATTGATGATTTGTGCTTCTCCATGATCTGCGCTATCGCAGGAGACAACGACATCCGGGATCAGCATCTTTGTTGGGGCGACCTGTACCAGTTTATCATTGACATACGGGCGGCAAAGCGCGTCATCGCCCAATGCCTGATCGAGTGCCATACCGCAGTTGAGTGAGATCGTCGCATGATTTGATGTGCCACCCGCCATGAGGCGTACCTCACCATCATAGTATTCATAGTGCCGGTCAGAGTTGCTGACGAGCAACAGATACTGTTCAAGCGGCATGTACTGCCGCGAATGTTGTATTGCCATAGCACACCTCAGTGATGCATATCCAGGGAGTCAGACCATCACAACCATTATACCATGCTCTGTCAGTTCGCCAGAAGTCCAATGAACGGCATCCATAGAAAAAATAATCCCCGAACCTCTTGACAATGTTAGTGGGGTTTAGTGTATAGTATAAATGTTCTAAACAAGTTGTGCCCACTTGACCTCCAGGGAGGTAGAAGGGCAACTGGTGGTTTCACTGATTGAAATCAGGAGTAATCGTCCTGAGTCTGTCTGCCGCTGGGAATATTCTCGCCGGGACTCCAAACGATGAGGTGTGGTCACCTGGATAGTCACTATCCGAACGACGGGGAAATAACTCTCCTTGATATCAGGGCATCTGCGAAACTCGTGATGAGTTCGCACTCTGAATATCAGAAATGAGTGGGAGATCCGCACCCGCCTTGCTTTGATCGAATTACCTCAGCAAGCGAAAACGGAACTTTGTGAACGTTCTTGTAGATTGCTCTTGGAGTGCATCTTGTAACTTGCGTTTGTTGTGCGGTTCTAAAGTGCGGTATATGGAGTGCGTCCCTGGCGTCAGTGAGAGTCTGCAACCAGGATTGGAGTATGTTTTGTAGTGCATCTCTTGTAGTGCGGAAAGCCCATGCTTTGTCGAAAAGGCAAAACATGTTCTGCAATGATGCGGTTGGAGGATGATTTCCGACGCATAAACAGCAGAAAGCAGATAAAACGGTCTCGTGAGCGCCGCAATCGTGCTGGCAGGAATAGCTTCGTACATGACTTAACCTGATTATATCGTCGTAGCGCGTTCTCTAAAATAGCAAAAAACCAGAGGATAAAGACGTACGGGCAATCGCAAAGGCATCATCTATGCAGCATTAGAGCGTCTGGATCAGAAAATGGCGCTGCAAGCAAGCCGTTTCGAGGAGAAACAGGCACGCCGTGAGGCGGGAGAACATTTCTGGTCGTTCTCCTCCGGTCTGATTCACTCACATGGCACGCGCAATACGTATCAGCAGCATATCCTGTCATTTATCCAGTGGGCGCGTTCCTCCCACAGTATTCGTCGCCTGGAAGCACTCGACCAGCGTGCAGATGAGCTGGCAACGGCGTATCTCAACGACCGGTTGATCCAGGGATGTAGTCCCTACACGATGCAAACAGAACGTGCAGCCTTACGGCTCTTCTTTGATCAGCGTGACCTTGCCAGCTCTATCGAACTTCCGGAACGCCGCCGTGAGCAAATTACCCGTTCGCGTCAAACGGTTGTGCGCGACAAAGACTTTCAACCCGCTAACTGGCAACCCCTCATTCGCTTTCTTCAAGCAACGGGCTTACGCCGAACTGAAATAAAGCTGCTCCAGATAGAAGACATTCAGCAGAATAGCGACACTGACATTCTGGAAGTAGTCGTCAAGAAGGGGCATGGCAAGGGTGGTCGTCCCCGCATCGTGCCGGTACTGCTGGAGTATAAGTACGAAGTTCTTGCACTAAAGGAGGGGCGGGACCCACAGGAACGAGTTTTCCCTCGTATTCCATCGCATCTTGATATCCACGCTATCCGGCGCATGTACGCGCAGGCCTATTATTGCTTCCTCTCAGGACGCAGCTTACCTTCCTCAGTGGGACGATTGAAACGCGCAGACTACGACGAGCAGGCAGTACTGCAAGTGAGCCAGGCGCTTGGGCATAATCGCAAGGATATTGTGCTGCGGCATTATCTCCGGTAACTATTCCTGCACATTTCCCGGCTTGCCAATTGAAGATGAGTCTTGCACTCTTTTTAATGTTCCACTCTGAGTAGATGCCATCCCGAATTGTGTGTAAAGGAGAACCTTCTCAAAGAGGGAGCAGTCTGTTGAAAAAGGCAAAAGTGGAGGCAGTGGCGGAGAATCCAATGGCAAACAGAGAGCGAAAATGGTAAGATAAGATGAGTTATTGCTTCAATAGAGGGAAGTTCAACAGAAAAGAAGGTGTCTTATGGATGATCGCACTCCTCCAAATAGATCCAGGCTATTTCTCACCATTCTGGGCCTTGCCAGTGTACTGGGAGTGGGATTGGGAGCAGCCATTGCAGTAGCAAGCCACAATCCCGGTGTAGGAACTGCCATAGGGACCACTATCTTCGTCGTTGGGATAGCTATCGGTCTAGCCAATAGAGGCAGATGACGCTGATCTCTCGACCGAAGTGAAGGGGAAAAATGTGTAGTTCCTCTGGGAAGGCTGAGAATTTTTCAACAGGCTGGGAGATTGTAGAGAATAATACAGGCATAGAGCGTTCCTTAACTCTTCGGTACCAATTCCCATAAGGAGGGAACTATGCCTGTTGACAAGAAAAAGCATACCACAGCATCCAAGGACAATGCCGCGACCTCACGTATCCCCGAAGCCGAGCCATTGAAGCCAGAGACCTTTCATCAGTATCTACGGGCGGAGATTCGCCAGGCCACGCGAGCGGTGATGGAAGAAATCCTGCGCGAAGAACTGAGCCAGTTTCTGGGAGCACAATGGGGAGAAAGCACCACGCAACGTAAGGGCTATCGCAATGGTTTCTACACGCGTGATCTGATGACGAGTACAGGTCCGATCGAAGACCTGACGGTCCCGCGCGACCGCGCTGGAGAGTTCCATACACAACTGTTTGAGCGATACTGTCGCTATGAGCCACAGATTGCCGAAGGATTGACACAGATGTTTGTGGCAGGGGCTAGTACACAGAAAGTGGGCCAGGTCGCCCAAACGCTGATGGGAGTCCCTGCCAGCGCCAGCGCCGTCAGCCGCTTGAATCAGACCCTGACGCAGCAATTCGAAGCTTGGCGTGAGCGTCCTTTGCAGCAGCATTGGCGCGTGTTGTACCTCGATGGAATCCATTTCAAGATTCGGCATGGAGAACAATGCGATAGCAGCATCATTTTAACGGTGTTGGGAGTGGACCTGGAAGGCAAGAAGGAAGTGCTGGCTCTGCGTGCCTGTGCCGAGGAGGACAAAGAGGGCTGGCTGGCCATCTTGCAAGACATCCGTAGGCGAGGAGCAACTGAAGTGGACCTGCTGGTCACAGACGGACATGATGGCTTGCTGGCTGCCGTCAGTGACCTCTTTACGGCCACCCCCCGGCAGCGCTGCCTTGTCCACAAGCAACGCAACGTGCTCAGTGCCATCCCGCGACGAGAACGGGAGCAAGTGCAGGCCGAACTCTCGGGCATTTGGAAACAAGAGGTGAAAGAAGAGGCTCTGCTCAATTTGAAGGCTTTTAAAGCCAAATATGCTCAACGCTACCCGGAAGCCGTGCGCAGCCTGGAGGAGGATGAAGAGCATTTGTTGACGTTTTATGCCTTTCCTGCTGCCATGCATCGTCATATTCAGAGCACCAATGCCATCGAAGGCTTTTTTAGCAATGTGCGACAACGCACCGACCAAATTGATGCCTTCACGACGGAGATGAGCTGTCTCACGATTGTCTGGGCCGTGATGCAAGATATCCGCTTTCACAAAATAGCCCTCTGCTAACCAGCAGCCTTGAAGCGAAAAACCAACTAACTGCCAGCTTGTCGAGCTGGCTTGAGGGGGAGTGGTTTTTGTGTGTCGATCGGGTCGAGTTCTCTTGGGCTGACGGCTTCTTTTGCCGTTGCTCCTCCTTTCTCAAAGGCACCTTTTGCTCGCACAAGAGCTTTTTCCTGGTCGATCAGGTTCTCTCCTCAGCTCTCGCCTCTTCGCTCGCTTGCTTACCGAAAACCTTTACACAAAACTCGGGATAGCATCCAATTCGCAAATTTTTGAGCCATTTCTGCTGTTCATACCTGGACTTCTAAATGTAGTTTTCCTTCGATAAGCAAACCATCTCTCAAGCTGTATCACAACCCAATCCGACAAAAGGTAGGACGATGCTTGACATCACCCATACCCTCTCGCAGACGCATCATTGCTCAATTCCAGCTTAACGTGGTAAGGCATTTGATGCTCACCATCCTTTTCTATTCAACTACCCAACGCCAGTTCCTCCAGATTGCGATTGATGGATGTTCAAGCCATCCAGATAATATATGCCGCTTAACGCTTACCAGGCGCGTTAATATTAAGGACTGGGTATCACATTCCAAGTGCTACCGTTCCATTGCTCGATCAGCGTTTGAGGCTGAACATCAATAGGGTTAGAATCATAGCCAACAGCCCAGGCGTCGTTCGTCGAAACTGCCGCCACATCTGAGAGACCATTGTCAAACTGACTAGGATTAGGACTGGGTACCACATTCCAGCTTGTGCCATTCCATTGCTCGATCAGCGTAGAGTTGTCATAGTAGCCAACAGCCCAGACATCATTCGCCGAAACTGCTGCTACACTGTAGAAATCATTAGAATACAGACCAGGACTGGGACTGGGTACCACATTCCAGCTTGTGCCATTCCATTGCTCGATCAACGTTTGATCAACTCCACTGCCGTTAATCTCATAACCAACAGCCCAGACAT
>DATGJV010000797.1:0-5310 GCA_035295005.1 Ktedonobacteraceae bacterium
GAGTTCGTCAATAAAGATGATGCTCGGCGCTCGTCTCTGCGCCTCCTGGAAGACGGAACGTAGGCGCGATTCGCTCTCACCATAGAATTTATTGATGATTTCCGGGCCATTGATGATGAAAAATGCGGCGTTGGTTTCAGCCGCGACGACGCGGGCAATCAATGTTTTACCGGTTCCCGGCGGCCCGTAGAGCAAGACGCCTTTGGGTGGCTCGACGCCCAGGCGGTCAAAGACTGCCGGATATTTCAAGGGCAACTCGATCATCTCGCGAATGCGTTGCAATTCTTTACCGAGGCCGCCGATATCCTCATAGCCAACGCGACCGGAAGCGCCATTGGCTGCACCTCGCGCCTGGGCGCGTACCACTGTTCCCGGCTGCACCAGCACGGCCTCAATATCTGTAACGGGTTGTGGCTGCACTGGTGGCACAAGGGGATTGAGGTCGCCCGTCGTGCGCTTATGTATGGTATAACTGGGTGTTGTCGGCGTGGTGCCGATGATGAGAAATTCTCTTGGTGCTGCACCGGGTGTGCCGACACGCAGCAGGTCGCCAATGGTGACGGGCAATCCTACAAGGTAACGAGCGATATATTGCAGATCGCTCTCTTGAATGGGCGCTCCACCGCTCAATGGTAGGAGCGTGACTTTTTCTGCGTTGCGAACCTTTGCTTTGCGTATAGTAATGCGTTCGCCCAGACCGGATGCGCTGTTCTGTCGCACCTGGCTATCCATCTGGATGGTCAGTTGACCACGGTCAACGATGGCACCCGGCACAACTTTTGCTGCGGTCGTGCGTGAGCCAGTGACCATGATGATATCGCCAGATTGGCAGCCCAGTCGCGCCATATCGTTCGGGTCTATTCGTGCCACTCCGCGCCCAACCTGGAAGCCCTCGATAACGACCAGTTGCAGACTCTCAATGGTCTGCGTGTCGCTACTCTGACCATTTTGTCCATTAGTCGTGCTAGCTGGTTGATTTGGATTGGTAGTGGTATTGTCCGGCGTGAGTTTCGCCGTTGTTCCATGCGTCGTTGATGGGTTGGTATCCTCCATAACCTTCCGCGTCCCTCCCTGTGAATTAAGTTACAATAGCTTAGTATGATACTACCACATATACGGAGGGCGGTGGGGAAAGTTGAAGGGTTATATAGATAGCATCTTGTTTGCCAGACGCACCAGAGAAAAGCAAAACTCGGTTTTGCTTTTCTCTGGTGCGTCTGGCAAACAAGATGCTATCTATATTTATCGTTTCGCGTTCCACAACGTCGTGCGTGCATCCCTACTCGATGTATGTCCAGCTTCGATCATGGTGCGGCGGAGGAAGTAGCCGCCGACTAGCACCAGCACGGAGACGAACAGTCCTCGTCTATTGCGTTTCTGGGAGCCACGCCCTATCAAACGGAGTGTTTGCAGGAGTAACGGCAAGGTGAGTCCACCGATGAAGACGTTGCGCCAGAAGGTTGGGCCTTGCTCGCCTGGGCCACTGCCAACTAAGGGACGGGCCGTTCGACCAGCCCCGCGTAGAAAGAACAGAAGTCCCGTTGTTTCGACCAGTAATGCTGCCCATTCGAGACGTTCTAGTTTGTGCAATGAATGTGCGGGGGCCTTTGCCAGACGTAACACCAGGGAGATGAGGGCGGAACTGGTGGAGATGGCGGACGAAACAAATACCGCTCCGAGCAATTTGCTGCGTGACCAGAGCGGTACGCTGGTTGCTGTGAGCAAGACACCGGTGTAGCCGCCGAGAAAGACGCCAGATGCTGTCCCTGGTAGTGCAAGGAGACGTTGTGGTAGTGAGGCAAGCATGCTGGCCCCCCACCAGCGACCGAAAAGACCATCTTTCGCGGCTTGGATGATTGCTGTGATGCCGCTAAAGACTGAGAAGGAGAGCAAGCCCCAGACGCCCATTGACATGGGTGATTTCACTTTGAAGATGCGCAGCATGTTGAGGAAACGCTCAGGGCGTCCCAGGTCTTTGATGAGCAGGATGGGGCAAGGGAGGACAGCCAGTAGCGAGAGATAATAGCCTGTGCGAGCGACAACCCGGTCTTCGCGTGAGCCGAAGAGCGCGGCAATACTGGCAATGATGTAACAGCCTGCGGCAAGGCCGCCGAAGAAGAAATAGAGGATGATTTCCCAGCCCCAGAAGGGCTGTTTCAAGACGGGATAGTCATAGTACGTTGGCTCCTGTAGCTCCTGTTCCCGGTCAGGCGTGTAGCCGGTAGTGAGCGTTGCGAGCCGCTCAATCACATCGGGCGTAACCAGACGCTCTGTTATCGTTTGAGGAAGACGTGTCTTTTGCATTACCAACCCTCTTTTACCTCTATTTTACTCACTCCGAAAGAAAATGATGCCCATGATGCCCAGAATCATTGCGGCGAGAATCGTCCAGAGGGACGCAGGAGCCACGTTGTTTGAGGGGCGTTGGGGATTCTCTGGCAGGTTGTAGACGGCAGGTTCGTCGAGGAGCAGAAAAAATGAGTTCAGGCCACCATCAAGGATAGTGTCATCTACACCATAGAGTTGAGCTTCGCCAACGCCGCGCTTGTGCAAGAGTCCCAGCCGTTCGCGGGCGGCGGCTTTCAGTTTGTCTACTTCGCCAAATTGGATGGAGTCGGTAGGACAAGCTTTGGCACAGGCGGGTTCCAGGCCGTCCTTCAAGCGGTCGTAGCAGAGCGTGCATTTATGCGCCCGGTGGTCGCCCTGCTCGTCACGAGCGATAACGCCGAAGGGGCAAGCAACGATACAATAACCACAGCCGTTGCAGATATCTTGCTGGACATAAACGGTGTCAAACTCGGTACGAATAATGGCACCGGTGGGACAAGCTTCCTGGCAAGGTGCGTTGGCGCAATGCTTGCAGACATCGCTTTGCATGAGCCAACGGTCGGTACTAAAGAAGGGCAGTGCGGTACCCGGTGGTGTAGCCGGGATGGTACCATTTGTCATTGCTTCCGCGACATTGCTTTGAAACAACGGTAAAGGTGGCGGCAAGGCTGGTTGAGCATGTCCTATCTGCTCGATGAACTGGACATGTCGCCATGTAATGGCGCTGAGTTGTCCAGTGTTGTCATAGCTGGTGCCTGTCCAATCTGGTTCAATTGCGGGTAGCTGGTTCCACTGCTTGCAGGCCACTTCGCAGGCTTTGCAGCCGATACAGAGACTGGTGTCGGTGAAAAAGCCCAGCGCGGGTTGCTCAGGCAGCGGTGGCTCTTTGCGTAAAGGCGCAAGGGTATTGGTGATAGTTGAAACAGGGTTTGAAAGGGCTGCCATGAAGGCCGCCCCTTTATTTGGATTAGTCTGATTGGAAGGTTCAACTGCCATCGCACTGCTCCTTCTACAAGAGGCGTCCGGGGCGGACATTGCAGGTGAACGCCTTCGCCTCTTCAATACTCACATTTGGTTCCAATACCATGTGTGCCAGGTCATTGGTGATGCTGCCGGTACTCTTGCCCTGGAAACCCCAGTGGAAAGGCATACCAATTTGATGGACCTGGCGATTTGCCACACGCAGGGGACGGAGGCGGCGTGTGACCATTGCGCGTGCCTCGATCTCGCCACGTGGCGTGCTAATTACCATCCAGTCGCCGTGTTTGATATGCTTTTCCGCCGCCAGTTCGGGGCTGAGTTCGGCGAATAGCGACGGCTGCAAAGCGTTCAGCCAGGGCATCCAGCGTGTCATCGGGCCGCTGACGTGGTGTTCGGTCAGGCGGTAGGTGGTGATGACAATGGGATACTCGGCGTCTCCAATGTCCGCGAGATGGTTGTCTTTGCGGTTCCTGTAATAGAGTGCAGCCGGGTTACTCTGTTGCTTATATAGCGCGTTGTGTATTGGCGACTCCGCGGGTTCGTAGTGCGTGGGCAACGGTCCGTCGCGCAGTCCTTTGGGCGCATAGAGCCATCCTTTGCCATCGGGTTTCATGATGAATGGATCGCTACCGGAGATAGCATCTATACCCGTTGCTTCAGGTTTTGGCGTATAGTCTGGCGCTTTGCCCAGAGGAAAGTCGGGGACATCATATCCCGTCCATGACTTTTTCTCTTCGTCCCACCAGACGTACTTCTTGCGTTCCGACCACGGACGTCCCTGTGGGTCAGCCGAGGCGCGGTTATAGAGAATGCGCCGGTTGGCGGGCCATGAGAAGCCCCATTGCAGGAACGTGCGACCTTCCGGGTTGCGTGACCGCGCCCGATTATTGCCCGGCTCCGGGTAGACGCCGCTATAAATCCACGAGCCGCAGGCCGTGCTGCCGTCGCTTTTCAGTTCAGTAAAGCTTTTGACGTGCGGAGCATGGCGCAGGTCATATTCTTGCTCCGTGCCGGGTTCGCGTACAATGTAGCCGTTAATCTCTTTCACTACCAGCAGAACATCTGGCTCGTCAAGAATACGCGAGCCTTCCTCCGGCTCCTCTCGTTCGTAGTCCCAGGTCAGTGTTTGAAGCTGGCGATCTTTTGGTTCAGTGCTATCGGCATAGAGTGCTTGCAGCCGCTTGCCGAGATGATAGACGAACCAGAGGTCGGAACGGGCGTCACCAGCCGGATCAACGGCCTTGTCGCGCCACTGTAGGAGACGCTGCGTATTGGTGAAACTGCCAGCTTTTTCGGTGGAGGCGGCGGCTGGCAACAAGAAGACCTCTGTTTTGATCGTATGAGGATCAATGGCATTGGGATGCGGCTCCGCCGTGCGATACCAGAAAGCGGCTGATTCTACCTCGTAGAGGTCGCGTACAACCATCCAATCCAACTGTTCGAGTGCTTTGCGTTGCATGCGGGAGTTTGTACTGCCGGCGGCGGGATTCTGCCCAAAGAGAAAGTAGCCTTTGACCTTACCGTCGAGCATAGCGTAGCTGGTAACAAGATGCGAATGATCGCCGGTGATCTTGGGAACCAGGGAGTAGCAGTAATCGTTACTTTCGTTGGCCTCAGTGCCGTACCACGCTTTGAGCAGACTCTTGATATATGAGGGGGTGTTGGCCCACCAACCCAATTTTTGACCGGTAGAGTTGATGTACTCCTCAAGCGTTTGTTGCGATTGGACGTTGGCGGGGACATCCGTTTTCTCGCCCCAGGTGGTGACTGTGGGACTATGTTTTGAAGCAACCGTTTCAGACAATAATGCGGCAGGTTGGGGCATGTAGCCGCCAAGCAGGTCGTACAGCGTTGGCACATCGGTGGAACCTTGAATGGAGGCGTGGCCGCGCAAGGCCATGATACCGCCGCCCGGTCGGCCAATGTTGCCGAGCAGTAATTGTATGATGGCTCCGGCACGGATAATCTGCACGCCTTTTGACTGCTGAGTCCAACCGACGG
>DATGJV010000798.1:0-5789 GCA_035295005.1 Ktedonobacteraceae bacterium
AGAATTTGCTCCCGTGCTTCCGTACCAATCACCGATTGAAAATTGCGCACGATGCGCGGATATGGATGAGGGCCGGCTGCCGTGCCAAAGAGGTAAAACATCGTCTCGACATTCGTCACCCAGTCGCGAATCGCCTCGTTAATGGCGTCTTTCAGCGTACGACTGCCGCTTGTCACCGAACGCACTTCTGCACCGAGCAGCTTCATACGAAAGACATTGAGCGATTGACGTTGAATATCCAGTTCGCCCATATAGACGATGCACTGCAAACCGAGCATCGCACAGACTGTTGCCGTGGCTACTCCATGCTGTCCCGCGCCCGTTTCGGCAATGATACGCTGTTTGCCCATGCGTTTCGCCAGCAATCCTTGCCCCAATGCGTTGTTGATTTTATGCGCCCCCGTATGTGCAAGGTCTTCACGCTTGAGGTAAACTTTTATGTCGGGTGCGACCAGCTTTGAGAAACGTGGCACATAGTGTAAGGTAGTCGGACGCCCGACAAAACTATGCAGTTGAAAGCGCAATTCTTCCTGAAAAGCCTCGTCGAGCAGCGACTCATTATAAGCCGTTTCAAGTTCCGCCAGTGCCGCCATTAAGCTTTCAGGAACGAATTTGCCGCCATACTCGCCAAAGCGTCCACGTTCGTCGGGATAGCTAGCATGCTGATAGGTATTGCTGTTTATTTGTTGTTGTATTTGCATTACGATGTTCCTTACCTTAGACCGCTGTCTTCATTGTAGCGGTCTTGCGTACACTCTGGATGAATGTGCGTATCTTGCCCACGTCTTTCTGTTTATCTGTTTCTACCCCGCTGCTCACATCAAGTCCCCACGGTGAAACTTGCTGGATAGCTTCCGCGACATTCTCCGGCGTCAGACCACCAGCCAACACTATGGGTATCTCCTGTGAGATGCTATGAGCAAGCTTCCAATCATGAGTCACACCAGTGCCGCCCCATTGCGTTGTTGGCGTATCCAGTAATATGCGCCATACCACGTGTCTGTATGCGTTGACTTTGCGTCTATCATCTTCATTGCGCAATGAAATTGCCTTGATAACAGGACGATGAATATGCTGGCAAAACTCAGGCGACTCATCGCCGTGTAGTTGTACAAAATGCAGATCGGCCTGTTCCACCACCTCGTTAATGAAACTGGAGTCCTCGTTGACGAAGACCCCTACACGGTCAGGAGCAACACCATGCCTACTATCCATTGCTGAGAAAAGCGCGGGAACTTGCTCAGGAGATATATATCGGTGACTTGGCCTGTAGAAGATGAATCCCAGCATATCCGCACTAGCATCTATTGCGGCTTGCAACGCTTCAGGAGTGCGCAACCCGCAGATTTTGACCTGCGTACTTTCATTTGCTCCGCGTAGCAATGTTTGCATTTGCGCAGGCACATCATCTGATACAACCAGCGATTCACCTACCAGCATTGCCTGTACAGCATAACGCGCCAATCGGCGTGCATCTGCCTCTGTGTGAATACCGCTTTCGGCAACGATTACCCTGTCTGCCGGTATTATCTGGCGCAACTCGCGAATGAGGTTGGGATTCATCTGGAACGAGACAAGATCGCGGCTATTGACGCCAATAATCATTGCTCCTGATGCTATAGCTCTTTGCGCCTCTACCTTGCTATGCACTTCGACAAGGCAGTACATACCCAGTTGATGAGCAACAGTAAGCAGATGATGCAGTTGCCTGTCATCTAGAATGGCGCAGATGAGCAAAATGGCATCCGCACCCCATGCCCTTGCTTCGTATATCTGGTACTCGTCAATGATGAAATCTTTGCGCAAAACGGGTACACGCACAGCCTGTTTGATGGCGGTCAGGTATTCTAGTGAGCCAAGAAAGAAATGTGGTTCCGTCAGCACAGAGATTGCCGCTGCGCCATGATTCTCGTAGGTGCGAGCAAGTTCCACCGGTTGCATATGAGGAGCCAGCATACCCTTCGAGGGTGAGGCACGTTTCACCTCGGCAATGAGGCGAACGCCATTACCAGTTTTCAAGGCCATGAACAAATCTCGCGGTTCAGGTTGCGCATGAGCAAGCTGCATCACCGTTTCCAACGGTTGTTCTTGCTTGCGCTGTTCCAGGTCAATGCGCGTTTGTGTGACGATACGATCAAGAAACATAGGACACCTTACTGCTTTGAGCGCACGAACACGCGATAACATCCGCCAATTTTTGTTTTGCCCGGCCTTCACGCAACGTGGATTGTGCTAGCTTGACGCCTTCGGTTAATGTGGCAACCTGCTCATTGGCAAGCAGGGCCGCTCCGGTATTGAGGCAGAGCATATCGGTCGCGGGACTATCCACATAGGTACTGAGCAATTCGCGTAACATCGCAGCATTATAGGTTGGGTCGCCACCCTGAAATGGCTGGCGTTCGGTGACACTGGTTAGGCCCACCTCTTCCGGTGTGATGGTATATTCGCGTAAAGGTTCGCCGCGGCGTACTTCACAGATGTGCGTCGGCGCACTGAGCGAACATTCATCAATACCGTCTTCCCCGTGGATGATGAGCGCGTGCTGGCAACCAAGATGCAGAAGAGCTTCGCCCATTTTACGTAACAGCGAACCGTCAGCAACGCCCAGTACCTGGTAACGAGCATGCGCGGGATTGGTCAGCGGGCCGAGAATATTGAAGACGGTGCGAATACCGATTTCGCGGCGCGTTGGCCCGACGTGCCTCATAGCCGGATGGTAAGCAGGGGCAAACATGAAGCCAAAGCCGACCTCTTGCACGCAGCGAGCAACTTGTTCGGGACCCAGGTCTATCTTCGCTCCCAATGCTTCAAGTACATCGGCGCTGCCACAACGGCTGGTGGCGGAACGGTTGCCGTGTTTTGCTATTGCCGCGCCAGCAGCAGCAGCGAGGATACCCGCACTGGTAGAGACATTGAATGTTCCGGCGCTATCACCGCCTGTGCCACAGGTATCCAGAGCGTGGTTTGATACATGCTCGTCTAAATGAACCTGAACCGCCTTCTCGCGCATCACTCGCGCCAGTCCGGTAATCTCTTCGACCGTTTCTCCGCCGGGACGTAAACGTAGCGCGGTAAGAAATGCGCCCAACTGTGACGGCGTGGCGATACCCGTCATGATTTCTTCCATGACCTCGGCTGCTTCGTCCTCGCCGAGCGTGGCCCCGGCTGTTACATGCACAATTGCCTCACGAATCATGAGTTGTTCCTTTCTCCAGAAAGTTTCGTAGTAGGTCTTTGCCCACAGGAGTTAGAATGGACTCCGGGTGGAACTGTACACCTTCGACAGGATAGGTGAGGTGCCGCAGACCCATAATTAATCCGTCCGTCGTCTCGGCGGTAATCTCCAGTTCATCCGGGAGGGTTGCTCGCTCAACAATGAGGCTGTGATACCGATTCGCCGCAAAAGGTGCCGGAAGGTTCTGGAAAACTCCTTTTCCTTTGTGGTACATATCGCTTGTTTTGCCGTGCATTGGTTCCGGCGCACGAATAACGCACCCACCGTAGACCTGTCCAATAGCTTGATGACCCAGGCAGACGCCCAGCAAGGGAATAGAGGGGCCAAAACGCTCGATAATCGCGCAGGAGAGACCGGCTTCGTGGGGAGTGCATGGCCCTGGCGATATCACCAGATGATCGGGCCGCATTGCCTCGATCTCATCCAGTGTCACCTGATCGTTGCGTCGTACCTCCACGTTCGCTCCCAGTTCTGAGAGATACTGGTACAGGTTATAGGTAAAGCTGTCGTAATTATCTATCAATAGCAGCATGTAACCCTCCTACTACAAGGCGTTCGTGGCCCTCGCGCCGACGCTCCTCAGCGATTACCTCGGCTTCATCAAGCGCACGTAAGAGCGCCCGTGCCTTGTTCATACTTTCCATAAATTCGGCACCAGGGTCAGAGTCGGCGACAATGCCTCCCCCGGCCTGAATATAGGCTCGCCCATCTTTCATCAACATTGTGCGCAAGGCAATAGCTGTATCCAGATTGCCGGAATGGCTGATATAGCCGACTGCACCCGCGTAAACTCCGCGCTGCTCGCCCTCCAATTCGCTGATAATCTCCATTGCGCGAATCTTGGGTGCGCCCGATACTGTACCCGCAGGGAATCCCGCTCGCAGCGCTTCATATGATGAGATGTCCGAGCGGAGTTGACCCGTTACGTTGGAAACAAGATGCATGACGTGCGAATAGCGTTCGATTTCCATGAACTCTGTGACTTCTACGCTGCCAGGAGTGCTGACGCGCCCGACATCGTTACGGCCCAGGTCAACCAGCATAACGTGTTCGGCCCGTTCTTTCGGGTCATGTTGCAGTTCTTCAGCAAATTGTTCATCGCTTTGCACGTCCATTCCCCGTGGTCGCGTCCCGGCAATGGGATGAATGGTCACTTCACCATCCTCGACGCGCACCAACAATTCCGGCGAAGCGCCAATGATATGAAAATCCTGCAGGTCGAGATAGAACATATACGGCGATGGATTGATGGCCCGTAATGCCCTGTAGACCGTAAATGGCGAGGCATTGACGTGGCGGCTCAGTCGTTGCGAGAGAACGACCTGAAAGATATCCCCGGCGCGGATATATTCTTTTGCACACTCGACCATCGCCTCAAACTCAGGTCGGCTGCGGTTCGAGACGACACATAGTGCATCCGTATTGTCAATTGGTTCTGGTTCATCCGGCAGCCGTACCGGTTGTTGCAGACGGTGCTGGACATCATCAAGAATGGCGAGACCGCGCCGGTGTTCGGCCTCGATATCGGGCGCGTCCAGATGCAGGTGTGTCACAGCTCGCACGCGATGTTTGAGATGGTCAAAGACCAGGATGGTCTCTGTGAAGCAGAAGACGGCGAGCGGCAGGTTCAGCTCGTCTTTTTCTGGCACCGGCAGTTGCTCAAAACGCGAAGCCGCTTCATAGGATAAGTAGCCGACCGCGCCTCCATGGAAGCGTGGCAATTCATCATGTGAAAGACCGGCAGGTGCAATGAGGCGGTATTGTCCAAGTTCTGCCTGTACTAATGAGAGCGGATCATGGCAGAGAACTTGCTTGCCTTCAGGCTGCAAGATGTTGCCCTCTTGTGAACCGCTTGTTGTATAAAGCGTTGCTGTATCCCCCATATGAATCAATACGAGGTATGGGTCAATGCCGATAAACGAGTAGCGTGCAATACGCTCGCCGCCCGCGACGCTTTCCAGCAAGAAACTGTAAGGCCCCAGCGCCGTTTTGCAATAGGCCGAGACAGGCGTCTCTAAATCCACCAGAATGTCACGAAAAAGAGGTAGTAATGGTCTCTCAGTCGTATTGGCAGAAGAGGCCATTTCTCTATCGCGCAAACGTTGAACTTCGTCGAACGTAGGATAGTAATACATCATCACACCTATTTTCTCATGAACTCTAACCCAGACCAATTACATCTTTGACTTGCTGTACCGTCTTCGCAGCCATCGGACGTACCCTGTCAGCTCCCTCTTTGAGGATGGCTTCCAGCATGGGCAGGTCGTTCATCAATTCGTAGTACCGTCGTTGGATTGGCTCCAGGGTTGCTACCAGTTGATCGGTCAGCGCGGCTTTGAAATCGCCATAGCCCTTGCCTATGAAATCGGCTTCGATCTCCTGTTGTGACTGGCCTGTCAGCAACTGGTAGATGGTCAGCAGATTCGTGATGCCCGGACGCTGCGGATCAAAAGTGACAAGTCTTTCCGAGTCCGTTGTGGCACGACCAATCTTCTTTCTGATTGTCTTAGGATCATCCAGCAAATTGATACGCGAGAAGTCGTTTGGATCGCTC
>DATGJV010000799.1:0-2551 GCA_035295005.1 Ktedonobacteraceae bacterium
AGACAGCCACCACCATTAGCCAATCAACGAGTCAATAAATGCCGGGCCTGCACGTTCCAGGCTGTTTGTCCGGTGGGAAGAAAACATCTTGCAAGGAAAAAGGGGACATAAGCTATGCCAGCCGAAGTGATTGAAATGAGCGGACATATTATTGATTCCTGGTCGTTGCCGCGTGCCTGGGATACCATCATGGATCGCGGCGGCAATTTCGCCGTTGAAGAAATGCGCGTCGGCATCAACAAGACCGAGACCAGCTATGCCCGTTTGAAAGTAGAGGCCCCGACAGCAGAGATTCTTGACCTGATTCTCTCGGAGCTACAACAATTAGGCGCGGTCATCGTGAACGCCGATGATGTCCTGACCGTCACGGTCGAGCAAGATGGCGTCTTACCCGCTAAATTCTATTCCACCACCAACCTGCCCACACAGGTGCGCTGGCATGGTCAATGGGTACCCGTCGAAGGCATCGAAATGGATGTTGCTATTGTCATTGATGATGCTAATAATCGTGCCTACTGTAAACCGATGCACGAAGTAATCGTGGGCGATAGGGTCGTCATTGGACATAGCGGTATCCGCGTCCAGCCCTTTGAACGCGCCCGCGAGCGCGAAGCGTTCGCCTTTATGCAGAGCAACGTCTCCTCGGAAAAAGTGAAAGTGCTGGCAATTCATGAAATAGCACAGCAGATGAAAGAGACACGCGCTCGCGGCGGGAAGATTTTGTTCGTACTGGGACCTGCCGTCATCCATACAGGCGCGGGTCGCTATATAGCAGAACTCATACGCCGTGGTTATGTGCAGGTGATTTTCGGCGGCAATGCCATTATCACGCACGATATTGAATCGGCCCTGTTCGGCACCTCGCTCGGCGTAGACCTGCGCACCGGCGAGCAGGTCGAGGGTGGACACCGTAATCATTTACGCGCCATCAATGCCATGCGTGCCATTGGCTCCATCGAAAAAGCAGTCGAGACCGGTTTGCTGCGCGAAGGCATTACCTACGAAGCACTCAAACACAATATTCCAATGGTACTGGCTGGCTCCATTCGCGACGATGGCCCCATGCCTGGCGTCATCAACAACATGCAAGATGCGCAACATGCGATGCGCGAAGCGGTGAAAGGTGTCGAAATGGCAATCATCATTGCCTCAATGCTGCACGCCATCGCAACCGGCAACCTGCTACCCGCGTCGGTGCGTACCTTTGTAGTAGATATCAACCCGGCAGTCGTAACCAAACTTGCCGATCGTGGCAGCTTCCAGGCCGCGGGACTGGTAACGGATGCAGAATTGTTCTTACGTGAACTGGCTGAAGTATTATCATGAGAGGCACAACCAGGACACCCGCAAGGGGAATGTCCCTACTATAGACGCTTGGCCGTGTATAGTAGGGACATTCCCCTTGCGGGTGTCCTGGTTCCATAGACGCTAATAACAGGTAAAATGAATTGTCTAAGAGTGGTAGCAGTGGCCGCTGTGCGTCTGGAACAGCAGCTACAACAGATATGCCCATGCGCCTCTCGACAGGACATATCTGGAGCATTGCTCAACAGAATATGCCTGGAAATGCGCCCAACGGTCCATACCCGGAGCAACGCTCAACAGGCAAGTTGGCACCCCAACAGCCACCCGCTACCACCGAATATAGTATACACCGCTATTCTTCCCTCACTATTTGTTCGCACTTCAACAAAATTTTTGCTATTTACTCTATAAACCCCTATGTACATCTGCTTACCACCTACTTTGAGGCACCATTCCTCGTCAATATTCAGCTTTTGAGTAGTATTATAGAGAAGACATTTTATGTAGTCTTACATAAGACAAGAAAAAGTCAGATTATGAATGGTTCATATCATTTGTTTCCGCAAATTTGTGGTATGATAAGGGAAAGTATACGCTCTATCACACTGATATCCTGTATACTCTGTAATAAAAATCTGGGATATTCCAGCCCATGCAATACAACCGAGGGAGGCTATGACTACATGAAAGCCGTTAAAACACATGTTGGGCGCTGCGATACCTGCGGCGAACCCGCCGCTTATGCACAACTGCTGCCAGCGGGCCGCCGATTTCTCTACTGCGAGCAACACGCGCCAATGCTAGTCAAAAAACAGGCTGAGGCTACCGCTGAGGCAGAAAAACAGAAAAAATAAGCAAAACAGCAAAAACGGGATGAAGCACAATGCTTCATCCCGTTTTTGCTGTTTCATCTATGGTATAGGAAGTTGAATATGAAAGGTCGTACCTTCTCCCGGAATACCGCTACTCTCGATCCAGATTTTCCCGCCCAATGCCTCGACGAGGCGACGCGAAATGTATAATCCAAGTCCAGAGCCACGGACAGGGCTATTAATATCCCGCTCGAGGCGAACAAAGCGTTCAAAAAGATGCACCTGATCCTCTGGCGCAATACCATTTCCTTTATCCGAGATGCTGATTACCACACAGGATACCGTATCAACTACCTGACGGGCGGAGAACTTGAGCGGCGTATTGGCCGGTGAATATTTCAACGCATTGGTGCTAATATTCAATAGAATCTGGC
>DATGJV010000800.1:0-5144 GCA_035295005.1 Ktedonobacteraceae bacterium
CAGGTTGCTATCGTTTGAGCCAATGTATACCACACCATTTGCCACTGCGGGCGAGCATACAATGATATCGCCCGTCGTGTAGGACCAGAGTATAGCACCTGTCCCAGCGCTCAAGGCATATACCTTCGCATTGTCTGAGCCGATATAGACTACGCCATTGGCTACAGAGGGTGAGGAATAAATGTATGTGCCTATCGCGGTGGACCAGAGCTGACTTCCCGTCCCAGCATTGAAGGCGTGCAAATGTCCATCTTCCGCGCTAATGTAGACCACGCCATTTGCTATGGCGGGCAAATCATCAATGCCAGCACCTGTTGCCGCTGACCAGAGCAAGGTTCCCGTGCGGGCGCTAAAGGCACGCACTTTCCCATTTGCTGAGCCAGTGTAGATCACGCCATTCTCCACCACGGGCGCGAATTGCATACCGCCAGCCGCAGAAATCCAGATCTGGGCTCCCGTCGCGGCATTGAAGGCATACAGGTTTCCCCCGGCAACGTAGACCACGCCATTGTATACCGCGAGCGAGCCATTGCCTCCGGGTGTCGAGACGGACCACAGCATGGCCCCTGTCCCGGCGTTCAAGGCAAACACTTGCCCACCAGCCGAAGCGCCCGAACCGACGTAGACAATGCCATTGACCACCGTGGGCGTATTGGGGCCATGATTTATCAGCGTTTTCCAGAGTACAGCCCCTGTCTGAGCATTTAAAGCATACAGGTTTTTATCAAACGAGCCAACATAGACGACACCACTGGCGACAACTGGCGAGGAATACGTACTCGTGCCTATTCCGGGGTCGTATCAAAATACACGTCAACCTTCTCTTTGCTAGCGAAGTTGGTGCCACTCACCTTCACTGTACTGGTCGGTGGTCCAACGGTTGGCGAGAGTGTTATCGCCGGGGAAACGTTGGGCCGACTGCTGGCAGAGACGCCGGGCGCAAAGGCAAGCAGAACGATGAGCAACAAGCTGCTCAAGATTACGAGACGCGGAAATCGCAAAAGGTGCATGTGATTCTCCATATGAAATAGTGAGTGTTTTCCCCCTGAACTGGCATGCAAAATGTGGGATGAGTTTGCATCATGCAGAGTATAACATACCTGCTCAAGAAGAAAGAAGAGAAAGCGCACCATTTTTTCTGGAATCCTGAGCAAAAAAGGAGAGGCAAAAACGGCTGGTGCGACAAATTGACATGTCAATTTGTCGCACCAGCCGTTTTGTAGCTTGCTATTCTCCCAGGGATTCCAGTAGCATATCGCCCTCTTCGGGGGTGATACGGCCCTCGGCAATCATGCGCAGAATGGCTTCACGCTCCTGCTCCGGGTTCGCGGGGCTACCGGTTGTGGACGTGGCTTGTCCCTGTTCTGCTTGCTCGAACTGCTCACCGGTATGCTCTTCCTGGACAGGGGAAACCGGCGATACTGGAGATGCTGGCTGCACTGGTGGCACCGGGTGAACCGGAGATGCCGGGGGTACTGGCGGTGTGGGGGGGTCAGGCATGCGTATATTGCCCAGGGCACGCTCTACCGCCTCTAAGGCACCAGAAATGCCCTCGTTGGTGGCTTTACGCGCCTGATCCATGATGCGGTCCAGCCGTTCGGGGTCCATGCGCCACTCGCGATCATTGAAACGCACATTGACGCGGCCAGCACGACGAGATGCTTCCTCGGCACGGCGGTGAGCGCGACGCGCCTCCTCCTCCGCACGCTGCTGGGCGCGGCGCACCTTCTCTTCCGTTCTGCGAGCGATGTCATCGGCGATGCTGGCACCTTTTGTCCAGCCGGCACCCTTCACAGCTTCGGAAATCTCGCGACTCAATTCCTGTCCCAGTTTGCCCATCTCGCGTCCGAAGTTCGCCATCTCGCGTCCAAAGTCATTCCACGATCCGCCCATGCTACTGGAACTGCGCGGATTATCTGAACTGCGCAATTCAAAGTCGCCGCCAACCTGCAAATTCAGATGGGCCGCGCCCTCGCCATAGGTCAGGTTGATAACGTTCCCCGCAGTAGAGACAATGCCAACGCCGCTGATATCACCGCCAACCATCGCGCTAATGCTCAGATTCGCGTTTTCGGGCAGCACTACGCTGGCATCGCCGCCAACTTTGATCTGCGTGTGGCTATCGGGGGGAAACGATGCGTGCAAGTCAAGGTCGCCGCCAACGGTACTGATCTCGACGCTACCCGCGATATCGCTTAATTCAGCATCACCCGCGACGCGACCGATACGCAGATTGCTACCGACTGTATGACAGTCCAGGTCCCCGCTGATGTTGCCAATCTCTACATTGCTCTGCACAGTGCCTAACTCGCAATCGCCATGAATATTGCCAACCTGCACAACCGACGCACTTTCGATTTCCAGGTCACCGCCAATGTTGCCGACGGTCACTTCAGCATCCGCGCTGCCTTGCACTTCGCAATCGCCGCCGACGGTGCCACAGCGCAATGTTGTACTGATAGATTGTGCTTCGAGGTCACCACCAATTGAAGCTATCTCCACGTTCATCGCATCCTGCACCTCGCAATCGCCGCCGATTGACTCTAACTCTGCCTGCCCAACCTCAGCCAGTTCGACATCGCCACCGACTTTGCGCTCAACACGCAATGTTGGCGTATTGGTTACTGACAGGTCACCGCCAATATTCGTCAGGCTCACTGACGCACCGACATTCTCCAAAGCCGCATCGCCGGCAATATCTCTTATCTCGACATCGCCACTGGCGTTTTCCAGCTCAACGCGCCGCACACCGATGATTTCGACATCACCGTTCGCAACTGAGACCTTTATGCTCGCGTCGGCTGGCACCATGAGTTCGAGATCGCTATTGCAATCCATAATCATCAAGGCATCGCCTTCTTGCTGGATGCCGCCGACACGCCCATCTGTCTCGATCTGCACTTCCCGTTGGTCCCAGGCATGCACCGTTACATCGCCTTTGACCCGCGTCATAACCACTCGTGGCATTTCACCCACGGTAAATGTTTGTTGGCTCATACAATCCTCCAATAGAGACCTGGCACCCACCAGGAGCGCCACTACATATATTTCATGACTTCGTTATTCAGCAAAAATTTCTACACGCTGGCCCTCTTCGAGGTCCTGGATATCCAGGAGGCGTCCGGTCGCGCCGCGCTCTATAGCACGTAGCACATCATCTAATCCGCTCGTACTCAGTTGCGGTGCAAGTCGCGAGCCGATGCTCAGGCCGATTTTCAACAAACCTACCGGCAATGTAACATTGAAGTTCAGCTTCTGCCGATTATTCGGCAGGCTGGTAACACGCACACGCACCGTGCGGCTACGCACACGCTCCGGGGATTGCCCGAACCTGTCGTACTCGTCTTCCAGAGTATCCAGCAGTTGCGCTGCCTCTGTCGCCGAAACCTGGCCGGACTCGACAAGGCGCAAAATGCGGTTGCGCTCCTCAATTGACGCTGCCATTGTCTTTTTCCTTTTATCTCTTCATCAGTCGCATCGCGTCCTCGACGGAAATCTCTTTCGCCGCGAGACGGTCAAGAATGGCACGGCGGTCAACGTGTCCATCATTTTCAGGCGTGCCACCCAATGCGGCAACAATTTCATCGAGACGACTACGCGCCGTATTATATGCTACATCTAAATCGGCGGCGACGCGCTGCACATTGCCGCGATGCTTGACCAACAGTTCGACAAAATCCAACTGTTCACGAGCAAGGCGACCGATCCAACCCAGGTTGAAACGGCCCTCTATCACTACGCCGCTCTCAGGACATTCCAGGCGCGTAACAATCAATTCTCCCCCGCTCACGGGGTCTCTCGTAATCAATGGGTACATCTGTTTGTTTTCTCTCCTTGTGTGTCTATTGTAGGGGTCCGCTTCAGCGCACCCAACGAGACGAGCGAAGCAATGTCGAGTCGCTATGTAACGGGTGACTCTATGTAATGGGTGACTGCACATTGCTACGCTCGTGCAGTTGGGCGCGATAAAGCGGGCCCCTACAGGGCAATTTGTTCTAGACGCATACCTATTGCTATCAGGCGAGTACCGAGCGTGCCGACGATGTGCCGTCCCAATCCTGGATGAGGAACGGTTGATCTAGTCAACAGACGTTGCTGAGCCATCTCGCGCTGCATAGTGTGACGATGCTCCTCAAGAAGTTTCTCCTGGAGATGAATGTTATTACACATCTGTTTACTCCTTTTTACGTTATGGTGGTCGAGTCGGACAAGCTGCTCACCGACCTGCTAGCCTGTTTCTCAATATTTTGTTTTAAATTGGCGTTTATTACTAACTACATGGCAATAATAACATACTACATTGAAAAATGTCAAGGGTTATAGCAATTAAAACCAAATTTCTGGCAAAAGTCGTCATATATTACAAGTTTGCATGGGAGATTTCATCTGTACCATGTTATGGTAGAGAAACTGTTTTTGCAGCAATGGCGTTATATCAATATTGCAACGAGGGAGATGAGCGGCACATAAAACAGTGTTACGCCATAATATAGCATGAAGTAAGAAGAGATAACCAGCACACAAACAGGAGCCTGGCAACCCGCGGGTTGCCAGGCTCCTGTTTGTGTGCTGGTTAAACAGTTTGCTTTGGAGGTAATGGGCGACCGGGGAGCCACCAGTTCCAACGTCCAAGCAGACGCATAGTCGCGGGAACTAGCAGCGAACGAATGATCGTCGCATCCACCAGCACGGCTATTGTCATACCTAAACCGGTCTCTTTGGTGATGGTGATAGAGGTGAAGGTGAATGCGCCGGTGACGATGACGAAGAGCAGGGCCGCGTTCGTAATCACGCCGCCCGTCTTCTCCAAGCCACGCGCCACGGCAAAACGATTGTTGTGCGTGCGCAACCATTCCTCGTAAATACGGCTCAGCAGGAACACTTCGTAGTCCATCGAGAGGCCGAACAGGATGCAGAACAAAAGAATTGGCACGGTGCTATCAATGGAGCCACTGGCCGTGAAATTCAACAGGCTGCTGAAATTGCCCCACTGGAAGATGAAGACCAGCACGCCATAGGTAACGCTGACGGAAAGCACGTTCATCAGAATGGCCTTGAGTGGCAACAGAACTGAGCGGAACATGAGCAACAGGAGGATGTACGTCGCTATCATGATGAACACAATGGCACGCGGGAAGTTGCCG
>DATGJV010000801.1:0-5072 GCA_035295005.1 Ktedonobacteraceae bacterium
GAGATGCTGGCATGCAACAGCACGTAACGGGGCATGCCCAGATAGGCATCCAGTCCACCGTTCATGATGAGGATAGCCAGTTTTGGTGCGTTGCCGAAAACGCCTACGCTCAAACCGAAACCACAGGCGGCTACTGCCCAGATGACGACAATATCGGTGTTCTGCCAGCCATGCACCAGCGGAAACTGGTGGAAGTAGGTATACCAGAAAAACAGCCAGAGTCCATCGTTGGCAGCCATCGTCAGTATTTGCATCCAGAAGGAGATGCGATATTCCATTGCTGCCTGTATATTGGCAGCCGTATACGCGCCAATGAAGCGCAGTGTGCGCAAAAAGCGTTGCAGAATCATCTTTCACTACCCTCCGTTGATACTGACTCGTCGCGTTGCCAGCCAGTAGATGACAGATAGAACGGCGCAACTTATCGCCAGCGTGATACTTTGTTGCAACAACAGCGTCCCGAATTGCCCCAGGTTAAAACGTACCAGTACGTGCGCCGGGCCATTATAGATGGCGCTGAACGGCAACACCTGAGCAATGCCGCGTATGGGTTGCGGCAATATCTCCAGTGGGGCCAGCACACCGCCTAAAATCAGGGCCAGCCGATTGATAATCAAGGCAAATGGGTTCGTCTCTTCAGTCCAGAACGCCAGCAGACCAACGCTGAAGTAGATGGCGTACTCGATACTGATTGCGAACAACAGGACAAGCGGCCAGGCAACGATGCCTTGCCAGGTGAAAGGCGGAGGCCCTACGAAAACGAAGGCTATCAGACCCGCGACAACGCTATTCATGACAAGGCGCACAACTCGCTCACCAACGTATTGCGCGAAGCGGTACATCACATAGCTGCATGGTCGCCCCAGCAGGTATGCAATCTCGCCCGAACGTACCTCCATGTCAATCTGCCGTGTCAACTGCGGCAGTGAGATTGCGATGGTCTCGGTTGCCGCCAGGTACCAGATCATATCGCTGATGCGAAAACCGCCCAGAGACGCGAGGCCGCGATTCGCAAAGGTAACAGTCCATAATTGCAAGAAAATGTAGACGAATACGATCAGGAAAACCGAACGGAACACGACCTCTGTCATGTAGGTCAGGTTGTTGACAACACTGACGTACAATATGGCGATGTACTTGTGCAATGTCAGGCGTATACGTTGCCGAATGCCGCGCCGGGGACTGACAATACTGGCGTTCATAACGCTGCCCTCCTCTCCATTTTCTGGATTCTCATACGCTGTTTCCCTCCTGCAATGCCATATCTTCTTCGCCCACTACCACCATTTCAGCAGCTCTAGCAGACTCAATAACTCGCTCATCACTCCCTTTCTCGCCGTAGATTTTGGCGATAATCTCCTCCATTGGCGGGTCGGCAATGGTCATGTCAAGGATATGACAGTGCTGCATGATAGCAGCGATAATTGGCTCCAGAGGAGCGCGTGACGTGTCAATCTCCAGTTTCAGACCATGCCCTTTGACTTTCAGTACCTCTACGCCCTCCGTCGCCAGTATTTCCTCGTGAATGGATGACGCCAGTTGAATACTCAGGCGCTGTTTGCCACTAACTGCATCGGTTTTGAGCAGCGTGTGCGCGGGTTCCTCCAGCAACAGATCAACCGTTTTGACTTTCAGGTAATCGCGTTTCATCTTCGCCACCGGTCCATCGAGAATAATTTCGCCGTGGTTAATAACGATGGCACGGCGACACACCTGCTCGATATCGCCCGCGTCGTGCGACGTGAGAAAAACGGTCACGCCTTCTTCAACATTCAGATGCCCGATGAGTTCGCGGATACGCTGCTTGGCGATAACATCCAGTCCGATGGTTGGCTCGTCCAGGAACAACACCGACGGTTTGTGCAAGAGAGCTGCCGCCAGTTCGCAGCGCATACGCTCACCCAGGCTCAACTTACGAGCGGGCGTGCGCAGGTAATCCCGAATATCAAAAACATCAATCAGGAAATCACGCCGTTTGCGATACTCATTCATGTCGAGTTCGTAGATGCGTGCCAGCAAGTTAAAGGTATCCTGCGGCGGCAAATGATACCAGAGTTGCGACTTCTGTCCGAAGACGCTGGCTATATGAAACGCAAGCGCACGCCGTTGCCGCCACGGAGTCAGGCCAAGTACCTGCGCGTTTCCACCGGAGGGGTATAGAATACCGGTCAACATTTTGATGGTGGTAGATTTGCCTGCACCGTTCGGGCCAATAAAGGCCAGCACTTCGCCCGATTCAAGCGAGAAGCTAATTGGCTTCACAGCTTCTCGCTCTCGATACTGCGGCGCGATAAACGAATGGAAGCTGTTTGCCAGACCAGCGCCACGCTCGCGAATTCTAAATGTTTTGGCTAACCCATCAACCTCGATGATTGACATCTGTGACCTCCTCCTGAACAAATTCAGCCGAAAATGATACATTACACCCGTGACTGCACATTGCTGCGCTCGTGCAGGGGGGTGCGCTCAAGCGGACCCCTACAATTCCTGGGTGCGCTCAAGCGGACCCCTACGGTGCGGGGATGCAATCCATAGCACCATAACAGTTATTCGTTCGCGTGTTTCGTTTCCAGGCGTGGGAAGAGCAGGGGGCCGGGGGAGACGTGTGTGAGCGTCTGGCTGCCCCATATTCCCTTGCGCACCCAGGCCGAATGCTCTACAGGGTCGAGACTTAGCTGGGCGAGTATACGATTGCTTGTTGACGGCAGGAATGGTGCCAGGTAGATGGCTATCAGGCGCATTGCCTCCGCAATCGAGTACAGGATGGTATCGAGTTCCTCTTGCTGCTCCGGGCGTTTTGCGACACGCCACGGTTCGCGCACTTCGATATATTGATTCGTCTTGCGCACAAAGTTCCAGATGATGCCGAGCGCGTTGCCAATTTCCCAGGCATCCAATGCCGTTGCGACACGGGTAAGCGTCTCTGTAGCGACCTGTTGTAGTTCTGTATCAACCGCATTAACCGGCCCAATGGCAGGGATAGTGCCGCCGCGATACCGTTTTATCATCGAAACGACGCGGTTGAGCAGATTTCCCAGGTCGTTGGCTAATTCGTCATTGTAATGACGTATGAGACCGGCCCGTACAAAATCGCCGTCGGACGCGAAGGACAGATTGCGCAAAAGATTGTAGCGCACGGCATCTACGCCGAAATCCGCCACAAGCTCTAACGGATCAACGCTGTTCCCTGCTGTTTTTGAGATGCGCTGCCCATCCAGGGTTATAAAACCATGCACCGCGACCTGCCGCGGCAAAGACAGACCGGCAGACAACAACATCGCGGGCCAGTAAAGACAGTGAAAGCGCGTAATGTCCTTGCCGATAACGTGGGCATCGGCGGGCCAGTAATGTTCAAATGTCTGCATGTCATCGGGGAAACCGACGGCAGTCAGATAATTTGTCAGGGCGTCGAACCAGACGTAGATGACTTGCTGCTCATCTCCCGGTACCGGCACCCCCCAGCGGGGCGTACCTGGACGCACGAGACGTGATACGGGAAAATCGCGCAATCCCTGGCGAATAAGGCCAAGCACCTCCGCACGCCGATTGGCCGGAACAATGAACTCTGGATGCTCTTGAATATGCGCAAGCAGACGGTCGCTGTACTTGCTGAGTGCGAAAAAGTAATTTTCCTCCTCCACCCACTGAGGGACAATCGAAGGATGATTGGGGCAATGCCCGTTCACCAGTTCGTCTTCGACGTAAAACGTGTTGTCATTGGGACAAAACCAGCCAGAGTACGTTGCTTTATACACATCGCCATTTTGCTGCGCTCGACGAAACATTTCTTGCGAAGCTCGCACGTGGCGTTCCTCAGTCGTGCGTATCCAGTAATCGTTGGAGATGTCCAGCGCATTCCAGGCACGGCGGAAAGCCTCATCCATGCGATTGACCCAGGCGACATTATCCACTCCATGCTCCTGTGCGGCTTTCGTCACATGCTGGCTGTTCTCATCAAGGCCCATGCTAAAGTAGGTATCGTCTCCGAGCAGACGGTGATAGCGTGCGATTACATCGGCGGCCACTTTCTCCAATGAGTGGCCGATATGTGGCGCACCGTTGGAATAATCAATCGCGGTTGTTATGTAAAATTTTCTTCGTGGTTCATCTGTCAAACCATTGTTCATGTCTCACCTCTTCAATCAGGATACTGGCATAAGTACGCTTCATGTATTCTTTCAGATAGACAATAAAAAGGGGGCGCAGGTGTGTCGCCTGCGCCCCCTTTTGTGCCTGGTGTGCTTATGCTCAGTTGAGCAATCTGTGTATCTGTGGAGAGGACAGCGACAATCCGCCATATGCCATAATCACAGGCATGCGGTAAGAAAGGGTGAACACAGGCATAATAAAGCTGAAGGGTTTATGCGTATGCGTCACGGTTGCCATCCTCTTGTGAGTTCCTGATAATTTCAATACAAGCATGACCGTTCACGAGTGGTGACAGTCTTTTTACTACTATACCCGTAAACGTTGCGTTTTGTCAAGCCTCAATTTGCGTCCCTAACAAAAGAAGGTTACAATACTATGTAATAACTGTGACAATCACAGAGGGAGACTGACATCATGAGTGAAGAACACAAGGCAATTGCTCAGATGCGAGCTATCACCTTCTCGCGTGAATATGGGAGTGGTGGTGGTGAAATCGCGGCACGGCTGGCGCAGCACCTGGGATGGCGACTGATTGACCATGAAGTTGTGGTGCGCGTAGCACGGGAGTTGGGTGTGAGTGAAGCGGATGCCGCGGAACGGGATGAACGGACCGAGAGCCTGTTCTCGCGCATCTTAACCAGCATGCAATCCATCCAACCGCCGGTTTATGTAGAGTCCTCTGTAGCACCTATCTTGCTGACGAACGAGAACGATTACCGCGACGCGCTGAATAAAGTGATAAAGGCGGCGGTGAAGACAGGAAATGTGGTCATTGTCGGACGCGGTTCACAGGTGCAGTTGGCGCAACGGCGCGATGTTCTGCATGTGCGCATCATCGCCTCGCTTGAACGGCGTATCCAGTATGTGATGTCACGTGAAGGATTAGGGCAAGACGCGGCGCGTTCACGTATCCTGTCGAAAGA
>DATGJV010000802.1:0-9235 GCA_035295005.1 Ktedonobacteraceae bacterium
CTCAAATGATTTTTGTGCGTATCCCTCTGGCCTTTCAAGACCCGAATAATCTGCAAAAGCCCCCGGCACCTAACTCGACTGAGATCGCCATTGTGACAGCGCTAACCCTGATTGCGCTGATTGTCATTGGCTATCTGATTGGTAACAAAGTTTTTCCTAAACCAGCGACACCAGCGGAGCGGGTCTGGGGCGTTATTCCTGGTATTATCGCTGGCCTTGCCATCTATTTCACTATTAGTCAGATGGCTCCCGCTTTGACGAAAGGACCGGCCATAGGGCTTCTCGTCTCTTCGCCAAATCAAAATGTGATCGGCAATTCGTTGCTCCTCATCTTTGTGGTGCTGATCGTGCTGGTCATTATCGGCCTGATTACATCAAATACCAAGAAAAGCGGTGGAGGCGGGGGTGGTGGGAAAGGTAAGTAAGTCGTTGCCTGTTTTCCATTTCCGTTGGTAGTCTTTGTTGTCTTTGGGTAGCTTTGCGTCGAGGTATATTGCAGCATGCTGAACAGAGTCGTCAACAGAAAGAAGCCCGCTCCTGCCGCCCCGCCGCCGCATGATCCGTGGAAACTCCGCCGCGAACGGCACTGGCGGCTTCTCTATCGGGGCAAAGATAAAAAACTGCATTTCCACGGCCAGCAACCGGACGAGTTTGTCAGGATGGTTGTGCGAAAGCATAAATGGTTTCTTGTGCAACCCGCCTTGCCCTTTATTGGCTCCATTGCGCTGTTTTTACTGGTGACTGCGGGTGCGCTCAGGCTTCCCCAATTAGGCGTGTTGTGGGTGGTAGTTGATGGGGCGGCCATTATGCTCATGATTGTGACTGGCGTGTGGTTCCTCTGGCGCGATTTTATTGTCTGGTGGTTCAATGTTGACATCATCACCAATAAACGTCTCATCCGGTGGAGCGGCTTTCTGAGCCCGTCCCGCAAAGAGTATCCCACAGAAAAAATTCAGCAAATAGCCGTTGATGCCAGGGAAACACTCGGTGAAATTTTGCTGGGGTATGGTGATTTGCACCTCTATATCGTCGGCGGCGAAATTGATATGAAACAGATACCCCATCCCAAAGAAGTGCGGGATGAGATTGAGGGTATCACTGATGATATTAAGGCGAACAAGAAACCTGACCCCAAACCCCCTGTTCCCGCCGACCCGGAGATAGCAAAGGTTCTCGCGGACCTGGGCAAACAGAAAGAGAAACCAAAACCGCCTGACCCGGACAGTAAGTATCCTCCCCTGCATAAGGACAGGCGTATTGGTCCCCGTCGCACATTTGGTGGCCCTTTGCGTATCGTATGTGATGTGCGTTACGCCTATGGCGAATCAACGGTTATGTACATCCAACATTCGTGGTTTGTCCTCTTCCAACGGATGGTGTTGCCCGTCCTGGCACTGTTACTTGTGTTGCCTTTAACTGTCTATGTACCGTCTACCAGCATGTTGCCCCGCTCGTTTGATACCATGTGGTGGGGGTTTTTCGCTCTGGTGATTGTCGGTCTATTAGTGTACCTTGCAATTGTCTACATCAACTATGCAGATGATGTGTACATTCTGACGAACAGGCGCATTATTGACATTGAACGGAAGTTAATGTTTCTCTATGAAGACCGCATGACCGTGGATTATAAGAATATTCGCGATATCCGTGTGATCCTGCCAAATGCCTTGTTGACTTTGCTCGACATCGGCAATGTGTATATCGAGACGCCCGGTAACAGCCCGGACGTTGTTTTCAGGATGGTGAGGCACCCATTATCCATTCAGGATAAAATCAACCAGATCAAAGGTTTAAAGGACCAGGCTGATAAGATTGAGGCGGAGAATAATCGTAAGAAGGAACTGCATATGTGGTTCGGTACGGTCCTTACAACGCAAGAACAGGAGCAGTCACAGAAAACCCCTACCACTTCCAAAGGCGCACCGAATGTGTGTAAAATGGATTTGTTCGAAGCGATGGAGAAAGCTGATGAGCAAGGTTTGAACATAGTGGTCGTTGGTGAGGAACCGGTAACATCCGAATATGGGCAGGTGGTTCATCAAAACCCACCACCTGGGACGCTCATCGAAGTTGGCGGCGAACTGCAAGTCTGGCTGGGTAGACGTGTGACCCCCGCTGACATCATTTAGCCCTCTTTGACAACATTTCATAGCGCGGCAGCACAAAGACACAAAAAACGCGACACTGCATGTCGCGTTTTTTGTTGTTGAGCCAGGGTACCCGCAAGGGGATACCCCTACTATACACGGGTGGTCGTCCTGCGTGTATAGTAGGGGTATCCCCTTGCGGGTACCCTGACGTCCTGACTCTTGCAACCCCTTACCTGCCCACACGGGCGAGCAAGGCGACGGATTCGATATGATACGTTTGTGGGAACATATCAATGGGTTGAGCAGCCACCAACCGGTAACGATTGTTGCCATTGCCGATGCAGAGCGTAGCGATATCGCGTGCCAGCGTGCTGGGGTCGCACGAGACATAGCAGATGGCACGCGGGCCGAGCGTTTGTAACGCTTGCAAGGCTTTGGGATGGCAACCGGAACGTGGCGGATCAACCAGGGCAATATCCAGGCGCTCGCGCCGGTAGTGAATCTGTCCCAGAATGCGCTCTAATGTTCCCTCCAACGTCGTAATACTGTTCTGGTTGTTGAGCGTGGCGTTGGCACGGGCATCCATCACCGCGCTTGGCTGCGACTCGATGGCAATGACTCGCGCCGCTCGCGAGGCCAGGAATGCCGAAAAGAGACCAACGCCGCTATAGCCATCCAGGGCAATATCGGTGCGTAATGGCTCCAACATCTTCATCGCCTGCTCGATCAAGGCTGCCGTTTGCACCAGGTTGACCTGGAAAAACGAGTCCGAGGAGACGCGGAAACGCCGCCCCAGCATCATATCGGTCAAAAACTCCTGGCCCTCTACTACCCGTCCGTAACGTCCGCCAACGCGCTCGATAATCACACCGACGATGCCTGGCGCAATCGTGATCAATTCTTGCGCGAGTCGCTGCGGGTCCTCAATCACGGGGCCACCAGGCCGAGCATGAATGCTTAACAGTGTGGGAACGGCTTTGACAGCGTTCGCTTCGGGCGTACTGACCGCTCCGATGGCACCGCGAAGCGTGAAGCCTTGAATGGTCTCTCCGAGTGATTCGCCAAAATACTTGATCAGTTTACCGCGTACACGCTGGTATACCATGTCCAGCGCGGGATGCAACAGGGCGCAGCTTTCCAAATCCTGCACCTCGTGGCTTTCTGTCAGCTTGAAGCCAACTTCTCCGGCTGGCCCGACAGAAAACAGGGCGATGTTACGATATTGCCACGGCGAGACACCGGCGGGCATTCCTATCGTTGGATGAACAAGGGCATCGGGCTGTTTCCCAATACGCACCAGGAGTTGCCGCACAATATGTGCTTTCCATGTCAGTTGCGCAGGATAAGCGATATGTTGCCACTGGCAGCCGCTATCGGTGAGTAACGGATAGCTGGGGTCAATGCGGTCTGGCGAAGGGCGCAAAATTTCCAGGAGATTGGCACGGGCATGTCCCCGGCGTTCCTCAACAATCTCGACTTGTACCCGTTCCCCTGGAATGCCTCCAGGAACAAAGAGGACTCGTCCCTCGTAACGGCCTACGGCGTCCCCACCGTAAGCAAGGTCAGTTAATTCAACGTCAATGCTCATGTTTACCTCGGCGGTCACATGCATTGTAGAGATTTCCAGAGAAGAATATTCCCACACCCCTACAGATTGCGTCGGTTGTGTCCGTCCCATCTTTCCAACGTATTTTGTTAGTGCCTGTGTATCTACACGTTGCTGTGAAGCCGAAGGGGAATCCGACCTGTTCCCTTTGCTTCCGTCCCCAGATGAATAAGCTGTACGTGTACAACAGGCTTTAATACAAGTATTACATGGTGAGTGGTTGTCTGGGTTGTACATACAGCCGCGTTCCAAAACGACTGAGGAAGACGGCTCCCACCCCCAGCAGACCCACCCCGATACTTATTATCCAGCCAATAAACGGAATAGACCCTACCAGTACTACGACTGTCAGTCCTACTGCCACTTGCAGCGAACGGGTATTTTTCTGGGGCGCAAATTTGCGCAAGATGTTTTCGCCAACAAGCCATCCTATCGCCACTGTCCCCAGCGCCCATCCCGCGATTAACCCTAATGCTACTATAATAGCTACCGGAATAGGCAAAATTAGTGCAATCAATACAATAAGTAATGGCGGCGCGAGCAGCACACTGAGCAAACCAATCATGAGGCTTCGTTGAGATTTACTGCTCACCGTTGTGCGCACTATCATCACATGCTCCGGGAGTAGCGTCGTCAGGAATATACCCAGTGCCACCCATGTAATCAGGGACAACAACGGAAAACTAAACGTACCCGCGCCAGGAAACAACCAGTTAAAATGCTCCGTATGATCGGTAACTGCACCAACCAAATTTGCTCCCTGTCCCTGTGTCCAATGTCCTGCATAGAGATTGATCTCACCATACAAATGAGAGCCAGAGAGTAAAACGACGCTACCGCCATACACGTCAATGTTTCCATTCACTGTTCCCGCGATGACGACAGCACTGCCAAAGCTTACCACATTGCCGTTAACGATACCATTAATCGCCACTGTTCCGCCAAACGCCGTGAGTGTGCCGCATACCACTGCGTTCGTATCAACTACAACTGCCCCACCAAATGATGGGCCAGGATGTTCCTCGGTGCAGCCCTGTTGTTGTACGCTCGAAAAGCGGTTACTCTCACGATGAGCAGTGCTGGCAGCTTCCGCAGGAGGTGTAATCCATGAAAGGAGTTGTCCTCCACCACCTATCAAGAACATGGTTAGCAATGCCAGCCCACCAATGATGAGCATTGCCCATTGTCCAACACTGACTTTTCGCATATAGGAACTCCCGCTCATAGTTAGCATTACTGGCAATAACTATGATATCCTGGCTGCTCGCGTTTGTCATGCCCCCTCAACACCCCCCACTTGTCCAGAAACCTCATATCTGAGACTCTTGTGGATGGCGCATCAAACGGAGCCACATCGCCATCAGAATGACAAAGACGAGCGCAATGCCCGACATCAGCCAGTTATCGCGTGTCACCAGCAATAGCTCCGACTGAAGATATTGCGCCAGCACGATTAACGTATCGAGGCCATCACCGGGCAACGAGAGCAATCTCACCAGGAGATCGGGCTGAAAAACAGTCAGCACCAGCAGGAGTAATGGGACACATCCAATCGTAAAAAAGATGATGGCCGCTACTGTTGGGCCAACCACATGCAAACGTGCCACCCGCGACTGCTGTTGCGTGCGAATATCCTCAAGCTGTGCTGTAATACGTTTCTGCCGCTCAACTGCCATCATGATGCGTTCAGTTGAGATGCTCGAGTAGACACGGGGAGACGGTATTGTTTGCTTTGTCTGCATCGTCTGCATTGTCAGCTTTGTTTCAAGGTTGTGTAGATGCTGCTCATACGCCTGGCAACCTGGACACTCCTTCAGGTGTTGCTGGACTTGCGCTGCATCTGCCTGTTCCAGATCGCCATCACGCCGGGCGGCAAGCCAGAGTTTAGCTTCGCGGCAGCGCATCGATCTGTTCCTCCTCGTTCGACGTATTCTGTTTCATATAGCGAGCCAACAACTCACGCGCACGGTGCAGACGAGCCTTGACCAGTGCGGGTGTCAGGTTGAGCGTCGAGGCGATTTCCTCGTAAGAGAAATCGTACCAGTAACGCAATACCACCACCGCACGGTATTTGCTCGGCAACCGACGCAAATAGAGTTGGATTTCGTCCTGTTGTTCGCCCGCCAGGGCAGATTGCTCAGGGCTGGTGCCGGCATCAACAATCCATTCAAGGAATGGCACATCTTCGAGCGGAAGCGCCAGAAAACGTCGCCTCCTCAGCTGGTCAATCGCCAGGTGCGAAGCAATCGAAAGCAACCAGGTACTGAACTTGTGTGCTGGTTTATAGGTTGCCAGTTGTGTATAGGCACGCACAAACGCTTCCTGCGTCACGTCCTCTGCTTCCGTCACATTACTGAGCATGCGGTACGCAAGATTTTGCACGGCATCTTTATAACGCTCGACGAGCATAGTGAAGGCATCCTGATCGCCCGCAAGCACAAGCTCGACAAGCGCGGCATCGCTCATCGCCTCCACAATAGCCCCTCGCGCATGAACCCTGGAAGTACTCTCTGCGCCTACTAGTAATTGCCCTGATTGGCTTAATCCACCACTTTGAGTGCTACCCTGTTGCCCCCGGCGCGTCCTACGTACTGGCCTGGTTAGACCGATAGCCCCCACTGAACTCGAAGCTTGTAGTAGAGAATCCATATGTTTCACCGCTCGATCATTCTATTTCCGGCACTATGCAGCTTTTCCTTACGATTAATCGGCATAGCTATCTTTTTCTTTCATTAAGAAGCAAGGTAGAAATAACGCTCCTTTATACATTTTTACGAGCGGATACTAAAAAAGTTGTAATCTTTCCTGAAGTGTAACACGCTCGTAAACAAGTGGCAAGTGGGAAAGTACTTTTCTATGCTTGCCATGACAGGCTCTCCCATCAAGCCACTATTTATCATGGATAGTGTCCAGGCTTTATGACAACTTGTTCATATTGGAATGTACATACCCAACAAAGATTACAACACATTCATGCAGGTTTACATTCCCCCGGAGTGGGGAAGATGGCTGTTTACACAAAGCATCCGTCCAGCAATCCCCATTGATCGCCGGGCGGATGCCAGTAAACCTGTTGCGCTGTCAATACCTTGCCATTGACGGCAAACAGGTTTTTTGCCACAGAGGCGCAGGAACATCCTACAAGAGGGCCATACCTGCCTCGACGCCGCTGGTGCTGGTAAGTCTCGCAACCGTTTTGCAACCACTCGCGCCGGTTGACGTTAACGTGCAGGCTTCAACGTCACCATTGAGAATCATACTGACGAAAAGTTTCGCGTTGAGTTGCACAAAGTCTGATGGCTGCTCTCCGCTTACTGCCATAGTCGTCTCGGACTTGAAACTTAACGTGCCTTTTACCACAGTATAGTTGGCTAATGTACCGCTGAATTGCTCACCCTGGATGAGGATATGATGCGTATTATCAAAGGTGACGCTGCCGCCATCTCCACCACTGGGGTCAGTCGCGGGGCTACCTTTCAGGAAGGTGATAGCGCCAGTTGAGGTGTTCAGTTTCCCACCCTGCGCCTGTGGTGCGTTCACAGTGGCCTGACCTGTGTACACATGGTACGTACCATTCGCTGATTTCTGTACGGCCACGCTATCAGGACCTGCGATTTGGCCGGTAACAGCGTTCAACGCAGTGATGGTGCCGCCAGTGCCAAGAGTATAGGTAGCGATAGTACTGGTATTCAGATCAGGAGCCAATAGCACATGATCGGCAATGCCGAAATTGACGATGAAGTAGCTGGAGGTAGCTACTGAATGCTCGGATGCCAGGGTACAGCCAGAGTTAATGCTATACGATGCGATCTCGCCACCTGGGACATTGACATAAACGGTGCCTTTTTTGATATGAATATCGGAAGGAGCGCCGCTTATCGCTATATGGCTAACCTGCGTACCCAATGACCCATTCGAGTTGATCGGATAGCTGTCAACAAAGCCATTTCCATCTCCATAAACCAGGCAACCAGTCATGACTGCAATGTTGGTTGCACCGAAATAAGCTGTATTGACAGCGCCACCAGTGGGAAAGTTCCCCACGTGGGTGAGGGTTGCGCCAGTCTTATAGACATCAATAGAATCGGGACTGCTGCCATCATCCACATAGAGATAATGAGTGCCGCTGGAACTGGTATCCAGCGGACTCACTGTGAGATGGACTGGCGCACTGTGGCGGGGAATTGCCCGGAAAGCGATTGGATTAATACCTGAATGTGAACCGCTATACGCCCCTGCTGTTCCTCCAGTGAGGATGAACAACAGTAACAGGGCCAAACCAGGAAAGCTGAGACGCAAGAAGTGAAGACGCATGTCTTTTCCTCTTTTCTACTGTTCTTCAGGAGAACAGAGCATAAAGCTACAGTCACAATATGTAGCCGGGTAAGGGAATACATGTGCAGAGCCGAGTTGAACTGGCAGAGATCAGTCGGCCTGTGCTTTACACACAGTAATACACAGTCTAGAACAATACCGGTATTAGCTGATTGGTTGAAAGATACTTCTGACGCATCGTTCCCCCGAGGATCCGCCAGAAGATTCGGCCATCACTGCTATAAGCAGTAAAAGCTACCTGTGAACAGTGGTGGTAGTGATGCACAAAAACGCACAACATGGACAATACATGTATCCGTTCCTACAAAAGGAGTTACTTCTGAACTATTGTTCCCCCGAAACAATACAGAAGAATTGCCGCCGAAGCGAGCAGATAGGGTACCTGCGCACAGTGTACGTCACAATGAACGAAAACGCATGAGCAGGGACAGTCCATAGAACTACCCATAAATAGTAGGTACTCCTGCGCATTTATTCTGTGCATGAGAAATTTATAACATTTTGGTTCATGTATGTCAAGGTTAAAATGGACGATTGCCTGGATGTTTGGTGCATAGCAGGAAATCAGATCGCTTTGATGTCCAGCAGCACACTATTGCCATCGTAGGCGGCTTTTCCGTAGTAGTGAATGATAAAGTCACCATTTTTACTAAGCGTAAATTCGAGCGTGAACGTATTGTCTTCTTCCCAGGTGAACTGATCGAAATCAATGCTGACAGGCCCATACTTACGCTCGTACCGCGTCCGTATTTCCTCTTGCATGATGACTGGTACCGAAAATGCCATAATCTTCTTCTCCTTTGGCTCATCATATCCTGCAACAGGTACGGGCGGGAAAACGAAAAGGTATACAGTTTTTATTCAAAAACAGCCCAATAAATTTAATAAATAGAGAAAGTCAAATAGAAAGAATGGAGTTCATGGAATATGTTTTTACCCTTGAATTTCCTCATAATTTCATCACAATCTCTTCATTCCCTCATGAATCTCTTCATAGAGCATGGGAATCTCCTCATAAATTCGCTGTAAATCATATTATGGCGGATGTGTGTAGGTCGGTACTATTCTTTGCCCGGCTTACTTTGTTTCAAGGCACGCAACAACCGCTCAAAACTTTTCTGGTAAGAGTCGTGGTCCTTCCATTTCGTAAAGTCACCAATATGCCGCGTGTCCTTGATGTTCTGCGCCCACCTTGTAGTACACG
>DATGJV010000803.1:0-8843 GCA_035295005.1 Ktedonobacteraceae bacterium
TGTTTTGTGTGGCCCCACATATTTTCGACGCGCTGGTAATCAATACGGAGATGAGTTACAAATACAATTACAACATTCGTCCTGACCTTTGAAAGGGATTCAGGCAGGATAGGCTTTGCACAACAACAATGGGATTCTGCCACGGCTCCTGCCTGAGAGAATCCCATTGGCGAGGTGGGTATTCCTCCACACTTAATCCAGTATACTGTCGGTAGATTGGACGAATGATGGCATTCCTCCAGAATGTGCGTGGATCAGGAAGACCGTCAGCAACAAGAGGACGAGGAGGACTACCAGGAGAACTACCAGATAGCGGGAGGCAAGAGCAACGGACAGGTGATTCATGAAAGTCTCCTTTCTTGACTACGAGAAAAAGGCATCTACGATACAAAGCCATGTTACGCCCACTTGAAGGATGATACGGTGAAAGGTTACTCAGAGTCTCTCGGAAATGGCGTATCTTGATCGTATCGCAGAACTCACCATCAACGTCAATGATCGCTTCCCCGAAATGCAGGCGGCTTATGAGAACGATAACCTCGCCAATTTTAGGCGATGATATGGGTCAAACCGGCGAAAAGTTTATGGTCTTTTCGACACATCCCCCAAAGCCACGAAATCCAAGAACGGGAAGGTTTTTGGGGTAAGAAAACAGGTCACAGACAGCATACAGGCACCTCAGTAATTGCGCAAAGCGCAATTACTGAGGTGCCTGTATGCTGTCTGTGACCTGTTTTATCTAAACGGGTGATTCACCACAATCGCAATAACTATCAGGGCAACGATGACCACTCCGACGGCTATGAGGAAGTAGATGACGTTGCGACCGATGCGGATATCGCGGGGGCCGGAGGCAGCTACCTTTTTCACCTCCGCACGACGCTCCTCGATGCGTTGTCTGCGCTTTGCCATACGTTTGCGGTTTCGCTCCAGGCCAGCGTTTTGGGTTGGAGATGTACCCATATGTTCCATGCGGCGGCGCATCTGGCGGTTATAGCTCTCGACTTGCTGCTGCTGGGGATCGCTCGAGGTCATCTGTTTAGGCTGCAAAGATTTTGCGCCCTGCACTGCTGTTCCACCGATACGGGACCTGTTGCTTTTACTGCCCTGCTTACTCCTATTTGGTGGAGGCTGCATAGTATCTGGTACCGGCGTCTGTGGAGTAGCACCAGAAGTGGTGCTGTTTTTGCTTGCATTAGCGGTTTTCGCTGTATTCGTGGCCTTCGTTCCACTCTCAGGTTGCTGTGACCCGTGCTTATTCGCTTTCGGCATGGTAGTGTCCTTTGCTATCGTTTTCTACGAATTGGCGTGCGATGCGTGCCGCGCTTTCTTTGTCGTCAGGTGCGAGTTCGCCATCTATGACGAGACCGAGCAGATGGTCTTTAACAGGGCGAAGCCAGGGACCGGGTTCGCGCTCAAAAAGTGCCATCAGCTCTCTGCCATCGAGCGGACTCTTGAGGGGAACGCGCTCGGCCTCTTCTTTCAGGCGCTGGCAGCGTTCGGCCAGTTCCTGTACGCGGGCCGCAGCCTTTGATATTTTATCGGCGCGGTAGCTGGTGATATCGGCGCGTGAGAGGTCGAGCAGATCGTCAAACACGTCGTCGCTTTCCAGCATGAGGCGGCGCACGGCCCCATCTGTCCAGTCGGAGGTGTAGGCGTTGGCACGCATGTGCAGACGCACAACACACGACACATGCTCCATGAAATCGCGGTCAAAATGCAGACGTTTGAGAATGTCACGCGCCATATAGGCCCCGACATCCTCGTGACCAAAGAAATGAACTTTGCCCTCTTCTACGCTCTTGGTGCGCGGTTTGGCAATGTCATGCAGCAGACCGCTCCAGCGCGTGATGAGGCGCGGCGAGGTGCGTTCGACCACGCGCAGAACGTGGGCGTAGACATCTTTCGAGGCTGGGACTTTCGGGGTTGGCTGCTGGCTGACACCGCGCAATTCCAGCACTTCCGGTATAATCCATTGCATCAGGCCCAGTTCTGAGAGCAGGTCAAGCCCTTTGGCGGGATGCGGCGAGACGAGTAGTTTGTTCATCTCGTCACGGATACGTTCCTTGCTAATCTTTTGCAGTTTGGGGGACTGCCGAATGATCGAGCGGCGTGTCTCCGGTTCGATGGTGAAATCCAGTTGGGCGGCGAAACGCACGCCGCGCATCAAGCGTAGAGGGTCTTCGTCAAACCGCTTGTCTGGCTCGTTGCCTACCGCACGCAAGAGGTGCGCTTCGAGGTCTTGCCGTCCACCAAAGGGGTCTATGATGTGTCCATTGAGTGGGTCACGCGCAAGGGCGTTGATGGTGAAGTCGCGGCGCAAGAGGTCATCCTTCAGGTTATCGCCAAAACAGACTTCTGGCTTGCGCGACTCCGGATTGTAGCGTTCGCTGCGGAACGTGGTAATCTCCACGATGTCGCTGCCGTAATGAAGGCGCACGGTGCCGAAACGTTCGCCCACCAGCACAACTGCGCTGGGTCGAGTTGGGGCAACGAGACGTTTAATTTCGTCGGGGTGAGCATCGGTTGCCAGGTCTGCATCGTTCGATTGCTCGCGGTGCAGCAAAACATCGCGCACCGTCCCACCCACCATATAGAGTTGTTTGTGCTGTGCGCGGAATGCTTCCGCCAGCGTAAGAATAATATCTACCATCTAAAATATATATATCCGCTTCGATGCAGGTTGGAGATTTCATATCACTCGTGCGGCTTATCCGGCATGGTCAGTAAATCGCCCCCTACATGTTATCCCTTTTCGTATGATGGGCGTATTGTACCATGTTCAGGCGCGACAATAAAGTAGGGGCCCGATTTATCGCGCCCTCCTGCACGAGCGAAGCAATGCGCAGTCCCGTACCCAGAGCCCGATCAATCGAACCCCAGGGCGTCCCAATGGAAAAACCGCCTATGTGGGCGGGTGAAACGGCGATGTCCTATTTTCCCAGGGGGCTACCCCCCAAGTATCGTGAGAGCTGAAGAGCTTAACTACCGTGTTCGGGATGGGAACGGGTGTACCCTCTTCGCTATAATCACCGGTTCACCTGCACATACAGGCGGTTCTCTTGACACGATGTATATTACTACAGTTAGATGATGTTGTCAATACTTTTTGGGACATCTTTTTTTGCATCCCGCATCATCGCTATTTCGTGGTTCTATCAAAGGGAGAACTTGCACATATGACATGGTTATCACTTGGTCTGCTGTTCCTCGCGGCTATTGTAGGAGGGACGCTTAACGCGGTCGCGGGCGGCGGCAGTTTTATCACGTTTCCTTCGTTGATTTTTGGCGGCGTCGGAGCCATCAGTGCTAACGCCACCAGCACTGTCGCCCTCTGGCCCGGCTCGTTTGCCAGCCTCCTTGCTTATCGTAAGGAACTGGCGACGCAGCAGCGCGGTTTTCTACTGGTGCTTGGCGTTACCAGTTTGATCGGCGGCATACTCGGCGCTTTGCTGTTGCTGAACACGCCCGCGTCAACATTTGTGCATTTGATACCCTACCTGTTATTGCTGGCAACACTGTTATTTGCTTTCAGCAAGCAGATTACGAGTTTCCTCCGTGTGCAAAACGTTGAAAAGACGAGCCTCTCCCGGCGTGGTTTAGCCGGTATTTCGTTTCTGCAATTAATTATCTCCATCTATGGCGGATACTTTGGGGCCGGTATCGGTATTCTCATGCTGGCAACGCTCGCATTGATGGGCATGGAAAATATTCATGAGATGAACGCGGTGAAGACGCTGCTGACCATCCTTATTAACGGCGTCGCGGTGATAGCCTTCATTATTGCCGGTATCATCGCGTGGCCGGAAGCAATCGTGATGCTCGCGGGTGCGATTATTGGCGGCTATGGAGCAGCCTATTTCGCACGCAAAATTGACCAGAAATATGTGCGCATATTTGTCATTGCCATCGGCATCATCTTGACCGTCTATTTCTTCTTGCGACCGTAGGGGCCGATTGATCGTGCCCACCGCCGATTCATCGGCCCGTGTCCCTTTAAGCGATGTCACGTCAAATTGTACCCGTTTGGCCGATGAATCGGCGGTGGGCACGATCAATCGGCCCCTACAGGTTAAATTTGCGTAATGTTGAAACCGGGGTATAGGGAAGAGAAAACGCCTTACGGTTTGTTATAATTCACTAGAATATTATTTTTCTCAAAGAACGGACGTTGGCATGATCCATGATGAACCGAATACGAATGTGATTACGCCGCCAGAGGGCGCGGTGCAGACGGCGATTGATAACCAGCAACAAAAAAACACGAATGGAGAGACGGCGGGGAAATGGGCGGTACTGGCAATTGTCGCGGTGGGCGTCTTTATGGCGACGCTCGACTCGTCCATTGTCAATATCAGCTTACCGGCTATCGCCAGTTCGTTTGGCGTCCCATTGAGCGGTGCGGTTGAATGGGTCATCATCGCGTATCTCGTTGTCACAGCCGCTGTCCTGTTGTCGGTAGGGCGCCTGGCAGATATGATCGGGCGCAAACCGATCTGGGTTGCTGGCCTGATTATCTTTACCGGTGGTTCCGCTATCTGTGGGGCCGCGCCATCGCTTGGTTTCTTGATCGCAGCACGCGCTTTACAGGGATTGGGTGGAGCATTACTCATGTCCATCAGCCCGGCAATGCTCACGACCGCATTTCCTGGGAGTGAACGTGGGCGTGCGCTCGGCCTCAACGCGGTCGTCGTCGCACTCGGTGTTAGCGCGGGTCCGACATTAGGCGGCATCATCACGACGCACCTTTCGTGGCGCTGGATATTTTACGTCAATGTGCCAATCGGGGTCATTGGCTTCACGGCCACATTGCTGGTACTCAAGGAAAGACTGCACAGGGGTCAGGGAAAATTCGATCCACTGGGTGCCATTTTCCTGGGTGTCGGGCTGGCGGCTATCACGCTTGGTCTATCGTTTGGGCAGGAATGGGGCTGGTCTTCGCCACTGCTGATAACAACGCTGGCGGTGGGCGTAGTGACGTTAGTTGCCTTTTATATCACCGAGCATCGTGTTGCTAATCCGATCATTGACCTCTCATTGTTGCGCGAGCGCGTCTTCCTCTCCGCCAATCTCAGCCTGGTTCTCAGCTTCCTGGCGCTCTTCGCGGTCAGTTTCATGCTCCCATTCTATCTGGAAGAGTTGCGCGGCTTCAGCACCGAAATCGCAGGTTTTTTGCTGACACCGTTGCCACTCATGATCGCCGTTTTCGCGCCTGTCAGTGGCGCACTCGCAGACCGCTTTGGGACGCGCTGGCTGGCCGCCAGTGGGCTGGCGCTTGCCTGTATCGGCCTTGTATTCATCAGCCAGCTAAATGCTCAGACCTCGATCTTCGGCATCATCTGGCCGCTCTGCCTCACCGGTCTGGGGCAGGCGCTATTCCAATCGCCCAATAACAGCGCCCTGCTCGGCTCGGCTCCGAAAGGACGACAGGGGGTAGCATCGGGCTTCCTGGCAACGGGCCGCGTCGTCGGGCAAAGTCTGAGCGTTGCCCTGGCTGGTGCCATCTTCACCGGCCTCGGCGGTGCCACGGCTGGCGCTATCCTGGCCTTCGGTCATGGTCTGCCGTCGGCTCATATCAATGCATTACAGCAAACGTTCGCGAGTAGTTTCCACGCCGCCTTCCTCGTTTGTGCCGCTATTGCCGCCGTGGGCATCTTCGCGTCGCTGGTACGCGGGAAAGAAAATCGTTAGTGAACAAGACTGACCGTCTTTTAGCAATCGTCCTCGAATTGCAAGGCAAGGGCAAGCAACGAGCGGAAGACCTTGCCGAGACGTTCGAGACGAGCAAACGTACTATTTACCGCGATATCCAGGCATTGGGAGAAGCTGGGGTGCCGCTCGTCTCCATTCCCGGTCGCGGCTACTCGCTGATGAAGGGCTATTTCTTGCCGCCGTTGAGCTTCACGACGGGCGAGGCGACCATGCTTTTGTTGGGCAGCGACTTCATGGCGCAAAACTTCGATGCGCAGTATCGCGCCGCCGCGCAATCCGCCAGCCGCAAAATAGCGGGTGTGCTGCCGGAGAAGTTACGCGACGACGTGAACTCCTTGCAACAAAGCATTCGTTTTGTCTCGGCTGGTATGAGGGATGGCACACCCGAATCTATTATGCTGCAACAACTGCGCCGCGCCATTATTGAGCATACCACCGTGCGTTTCCACTATCACACGCGCTATTCCAACGATGGCAAAGGGGAAGAAAACACTCGCGACGCCGACCCCTATGGTCTCGCCTACGTCCGCAACACCTGGAATCTGGTGGCATATTGCCATATGCGCAAAGATATCCGCAACTTTCGTCTCGACCGCATTGAGCAGGTAGAACTTCTGCCCAAAACATTTCAGCGCCCGGCTGACTTCAAAATGCAGGTGCGCCCGCTGGATGAACGCGGCAGCATCATCGTCAAAGCATTATTTGATAGCGATGTGGCTCGCTGGGTACACGAAGCCCGTTCCTACTACACAATTGCCGAAGAAGACACACCCGACGGCCTGCTGGTAACACTCAAAATACGGCAGGAGAGCGAGATACTGCAATGGCTGCTCGGCTGGGGTCGCCACGCCCATGTCCTGGAACCAGAATCGCTGCGCCAGAGGATGGTGGAAGAGGCAGAAGCGATGATGAAAAATCATCGTTAATCATGAGGAGGCACAAATTAACGTACTATTGAAAAGGATTTTACTCATGCAACGACTAAACATCTCTACTGGCACGCCGTGGGAACCTATCGTGGGTTATTCGCGTGCCGTTCGTACTGGCAACACTATTCACGTCGCGGGGACAACGGCGACCGATGCTAATGGGCAAGTTGTCGGTGTTGGCGACCCCTATGCACAGACTGTGCAGGTACTCAAGAATATCGAGTCAGCACTACATAGAGCGGGTGCCAGCATGCAAGATGTGGTACGCACCCGCATGTACGTCATCAACATAGACGACTGGCAACTCATCGGCAAAGCACACGGCGAATTCTTCAGCGAGATTCGACCCGCCACGTCAATGGTTGAGGTGAGCAGATTAATTGACCCACAAATGCTCGTGGAGATTGAGGCCGAGGCGATTATTCGTGAATAACATCATATAGCGGCAACCTTGCGGTTGCCGCTATATGATGTTATTCACATATTCTCACACCATCAGCATTGCGTCGCCGAAGCTGAAGAAACGGTAGCGTTCGCGGATGGCTTCAGCATAGGTTTTTTCGATAAGCTCTTTGCTGGCGAAGGCGCTGACGAGCAGGAGCAAGGTTGAGCGCGGCAGGTGGAAATTGGTAATCATGGCGTCCACGACTTTGAACGGATAGCCGGGCGTGATGAAGAGGCGCGTGTTGCCGGAATAGGGCTTGATTTGCCTATTGTAAAATGTGGCGACGCTCTCGAGGACGCGCACGGAGGTGGTGCCGACGGCGATTACACGCCCACCTGCTTTGCGCGTCTCGTTGATGAGTTCGGCGGTGGGAGCATCGAGTTCAATCTCTTCGCTGTGCATCTTGTGGTCGCGCACATCCTCGACTTCGACGGGACGGAAGGTGTCCAGGCCGACGTGTAAGGTGACGAAGCCGACGCGCACTCCCTGCTGGCGTAATTGTTCTAGCAAATGTGGAGTGAAGTGTAAGCCAGCTGTCGGGGCAGCCGCCGAGCCAGTGATACGCGCATAGACGGTCTGGTAGCGTTCGGGGTCTGCCAGCTTCTCGTGGATATAGGGCGGCAAGGGCATACGCCCCAGTTGCTCAATGCGCTGGCTCACAGTTCCCGTGACAGTTGCATCGTCCTCTATGTTGTCCTCTGTATAGAGGCGAACGATACGCCCACCTGCTTCGGTACGCTGCAAAATTTCGCCGTATAGCGAAATTTGTGGATTTGTGTCTTGCCCAAAGACGACGCGGTTACCCTCGCGCAGACGGCGACCGGGACGCACCAGCGTTTCCCAGTGGTCTGGTCCCAGGTCTGGCCTTTCCGCGAGCAACAGGACTTCCACGACTCCGCCTGTTTCCGCTCGCCGACCCAGCAGACGGGCAGGTATCACGCGACTCTGGTTGGCTATCAGCATGTCGCCGGGTCGCAAATACTCGCCAATATCGCGAAAATGGCGGTGTTCCAGTTTCCCTGTGGCTCGATGAACAATGAGCAGTCGCGAGGCATCGCGAGGCTCGATGGGTGTCTGAGCAATCAATTCCTGTGGCAGGTTATAATCAAAGTCGCTGATCTTTATGGGTGTCTGTTCTCTATGTTCTAGCATGTGTTGCGCTTCTTCTCTTTTGTCTTTTTGCTTTCGCCATTCTCCATGCGAATGTGTTTTTCTATCATTATCGTATCATCGTCAACAGCTATTTCAAGACAACTTTCCACCTCGGTAATGGTCTGGTTATTGTCTGTGTATAAGATTCCATGCATACCGAGAGTACAGGCAGCCTCAATATTTTCGGGTCGGTCGTCTACGAAGATGATAGCGGAAGGAGGTATTTTCAGCCAGTTGATGGCAATGTGGTAAAAGGCACTATCGGGCTTAGCCAGCCCCTCTTCGGCGGAAAAGAACATGGCATCGGCAAAATCGTTGAGTCGGAAGATGCGTGTCACCGCTTCGCGTGCGCCCGACCATGCATTGCTGAGCAGGGCCGTTTTATAGCGCGGACGCAGGCTGTGTAGAAACGCTGCCAGTTCCTGGTTGAGTTCGCCGCCCGACCAGAAATCATCAATGAATTCGAGCAGTTCTTCGTCCCGCAACGACAATGCTACACCTACCTGTTGCCACATTTCAGGTTCTGGCACCTTACCAATACTAGCGAGATAATCCAGTTCTGGGTCTATTATTTTGTACAGCTCGCCCTCCTGTGCGGAGAACCG
>DATGJV010000804.1:0-3536 GCA_035295005.1 Ktedonobacteraceae bacterium
CAAGATTTAAATTCTTCGCTTCGATACTCCAATTATTAGATGTATCAAGCAACTGATTCTTCACATTGCCGTCAAACCCCTGTGCAATGAAATTTTGTCCGGCCGATAATCCCTGCGCCCCCAGGCCAATCAACGCAATCGCACCAGTAACCAGTGGGGCATATGGAATACAATTGATACCGATATCTATTACTCCTCCAATAATAGCCGCCACTATGGTTTTTGGACTATAATCTCCTCCTGATATGATACTTAACCCAATTCCTAAGATAGGAAGTTCTTGCTTCAAGTAAGGATTATCTTTTATAAATGTTTTAAATGCTGGAAACATTTTTTCAAACACACCTGTTGTACTAAGTAGACTGCCAAATATATCAGTACTCTTCTTGAACTGGTCTGATTGTAGAATTGACCAGACAATTTGCGATGCGGTGTTCCAATCCACTCCCAGCGTTTTCTCAACCTGTGTGATCCATGAACCAACGTTGCCGGAAGTTCCTCCACCGGGACTTATAAACGTGGTGGACTGTTGCAGCAATTGCTCTATCATCAGGCGGCCTTCGCTGGCAACTTGATTGAGGACGTAGGCGGAAGTGCGTAGCTCGTGCGCGACGGTCTCGGCTTCGTAGGCGAAATAACCAATGTTGTCGTGCGCGGCACCCACGGAAGGGCCGACCTGTGGCAGTACATTGAGCGATGGATAGCTCATCTCGATGGCATTGTACACCTTCGGAACGATGTTGTGGCGTATTGCATCAATCTCGTCAGCAGTCTTCAACATTTGGCTACTGACGCTTGATACGCCGTCCGGGTCTATATAAATGCTTCCACTCGTCATGAAATGTCTCCCTCCATAACATACAAGATTGTGTGGCTTGTAACTCCTACTATCCCATGGTAGGTGTTTGAATCCCCCATTCAAACGCTTCAAAGTGTGTCATATTGTTTCAAGTTATTCTTTCATATTTCAAGTTTAATCACTTATTCTCATTAAAATATCTAGATTAAATTGCTGTAATCTATTGCAATTGCTTTTTACATATGATACACTATATCGAAGAGTTTGTACATACTCTGTTTAACATCAAAGAGAAAATCGTAAAAGTAGTACTTGTTCTACAAGGAGAGGGCCTGATGAGCAACTTTATTGGTATTGACGCGGATGTTGTCCGCAATGTCTCACAGCAATGTACCGCGATCCAGAACGAACTGAACGATACTGCCTCAAAATTGACCAGCCAGTTGTCGGCATTGCAGAGCGCCTTGACTGGACAGGCCGCGCAAACTTTTGAAGAGCAGTTCCAGAAGTGGCAGAAATATGTGAGTGATATGTCGCAGACGCTTGGCACTACCGCCTCCTCACTCAAGCAGATAGCTGATGAGGCCGATACGCAGATGAGTTCCCTGCGCAGCCTTGCCAGCCAGACTGGTTATTAATATTCGCAATTTTCCAACAACAATATCAGGCATTTCGCTTCGCGAAATGCCTGATATTGTTGTTGGAAAATTGCGAATATACATTATTTGATTGCTGAAAGCCGCTCCAGTTCTTTTTTGTAGGCTTCGTAGCGTGTGGATTCGAGTGCGCCTGCTACGGGGAGGGCAATTTGCACTTCGCGTAGACTGCGGTCACGTGTGAGAGCGAAGCCACGACCGGGGATTGGTTCGAGTGCGCTGGGAGTGCGACCGAGCAGGTCGTAGCGTTGTTGTTCGTTGAGGAAAAGGCCGATTTTTGTCCCCATTTTGCCCATCAGGTCGGGTGGGAAGTACCTTGAACTGACCTCCGCGGAGGTAAGAACGATGTACGCTCCCGTGGCCCGCGCCTCATTGACGGTCAGCACCAGCTTTTTGAGCGTTTCCATCGCTTTGAAGCGTTCCGCGAAACTGTGGTAATGGCTGATGATGAGCAAGAGCGACGGGATAACCACGCCCTGTGCGCGTAATTGAGAGAGCGTGGCATCGTCCCAACGCTGGTTGGGGAAGGCGTCGCGGCGGCGTGCGAGCATCTGCGTGATACGCTCCGCCATTTGCGTCAATAGCTCGTCGGTGTTGCCATCTGTCCACAGCAGAGTGCCATCGGTATCGCGAACGTAGGGCAGGTCTTGCATGAAGTCGAGGTCATGGTTGGGGTCAATGATGACACAGCGGAGTTGTTGTGGGGTGTAGCGGGTGATGAGCCAGAGCAGCATCGTTTGCAGTGCCGTGGCTTTGCCGCTATTCTGCGCTCCCGCGATTAATAATGGGCCGCCGGTCAGCGCCCCGGCAGAGCCATGCAGGTCAACGCAGAAGATGTCGCGTTTCTGTTCGTCGGGAATATCCGCCAGTCCCAGTGGGAAACGCATTGGGCCATCGGGCGATTTGTCGCGACCACGGGAAAGCACCATATTCAAAAAACAGTCCTGATTGCGCAATGTCACCGCGTCGTGCTGCGTCATTTGTAAGACGGAGATGCGTTCCTGCTGCTCTTCCACGACAGAGCGAGTGGCATCGAGCGTCAGTACAGGCATGTTCGCGGCTGGTGGTCGAAAGAGTACCAGAGGATCAGGCAAGAGCGTGGCAACAGGCGTTGGTAGCGGTTCGGGCCAGAAATAGATGCCATCTTTCGCAGCTTGCTCGCGGGAATAGGTGGCGATGATACGCTCAACGAGTACTTGCGCTACCGTTTGTGTCTTTTCTTGCTGGCCTAACGCCCGGTGTGCCGATGTTGAACCCAATGTGCGCGATGGTGAACGATAGATGGTCATGATTGGCAACTCCCGATATCAAATATATGGGACAGGCACCGTTGAACGGGCGGCTTGAAACAAATCGAGCTGATTATCACCGTGCAACAGGTAGCCGCGACCGGGGATGCTGACGGGCAGGTTGGCGGCGTCCACTCGCCCCAGGACTTCGCGGCTATCATCGGGCGAGGCGCAACGCAGACAGAGGCGATATTGTACGTAGTCACGCACCTTCGTGCCGATAATACCCTCCGGGCGTTGGGCAGAGAGCAGCAGGTGCATGCCAATTTCGCGACCGACGCGGGTGATGGTGAATAGCTCATCCAGCACGGTTTCGGTACGTTTTGCCATTTCCGCGAACTCATCAATGATAATGATGAGATGAGGAGGGGGTGAGGCTTTGCCTTCTTTCCACTCTTTATGGCGTTTTTCACGGCGAATGGCCTCGGCTCGCAACATGGTAATGAAGCGTGAGATGAGCGCGGGTGAAGACACATTCGAGAGAAAGCCGATGGTATGCGGCAAAAGACGGAATGGTTCCAGCGCGAGACCGGCTTTATAGTCAATCAGCAGGAAGGTGATCTCATTGGGACGATAGATCATGGACAGCGACATGATAATTGTCTGGAGCAGTTCGCTTTTGCCGGAGCCGGTCTGACCGATGAGCAGACCATGCGGGCCATCTTTGAGCAGATCGAGATATTGTATCTCATCGCCTATCTTCTGACCAATGGGGATGCGCAGCAAAGGTCGAGTGGAGGCACGTTGTTTCCCAGAAGCCACGACTGTGCGCCATGTTGAGTCCGACCAGAG
>DATGJV010000805.1:0-7561 GCA_035295005.1 Ktedonobacteraceae bacterium
GTATTGCCCGTACTTTCCAGAATCTGGGGCAATTCCCTACGCTGACTGTACTGGATTACCTCTTGCTGGGTCGCCACACGCGTATGCGCAGCGACATCATCCTCGGCGGTATCTACCTCGGTGCGACTTCCAGGGAAGAGAAAAAGAACCGTGCTTACTGCCTTCATTTGCTCACTGTCATGGGAATGCAGCACCTGCAAAACCACACGTTGGGAAGCCTCCCCTATGGTCTGCAAAAGCGGGCGGATATTGCTCGTGCGCTCGCTCTGGAGCCCAAATTGCTCTTACTCGATGAGCCGGTCGCGGGTATGGGGCTTGAGGAAACCGAGGATATTGCCTCCATTATCCTGGATATCAAAGAGCAACTGGGCGTCACGCAGATTCTGGTCGAACACGATATGGCGCTGGTCATGGGCATTGCTGACCGGGTGCTGGTACTTGACTTCGGGCGTGTCATTGCCCAGGGGACACCAGCCGAAGTTCAGGCCAATCCTGATGTGCTGAAAGCGTACCTGGGCGAAGAATTTGGCGATAAAGCCTCAAATACACAGGATACGCTCCCAGTTCCAACCGATAACAGCCGCTAAATTGCATGTCACAGAGGAGGGAAGATGGCTTATTTTATTCAACTGGTTTTTGCGGGAATCGCACAGGGCTGTATCTATGCACTCATCGGACTTGGCTTTTCGATTATTTTCAAGGCCAGCGAGGTCATTAACTTCGCGCAAGGTGAACTGCTACTGGTAGGCACCTATATCGTTTCCGCTGGCGTATTCGAGTGGCACCTACCGTTCTTCCTGGCGCTGGCACTGGGCATTATTGCCACGGTAATTATTAGTCTGCTGTTTGAGCGGCTAATTCTGCGTCGCATGATTGGTCGTCCCGTCTTTTCCATTCTGATGATGACGATTGGCCTGGATATTGTATTGCGTACCGCTGTTATTGTACACTGGGGTTCAAACCCTGTACCCGCCGCCTCGCCTTTCGGGATCACCAGTGGCTTCAATATTGGCGGCGTCCAGTTTGGGGCCAATGACCTGTGGACAATTGGCATCACCATCGTCCTGTGCGCGGCGCTCTATTACTTCTTACATTACACAAAATACGGCCTCTCCATGCGTGCTACGGCGCTCGATCAGGAGGCCGCGCTGGCGGTAGGTATCAACATCCGCACCGTGTACGCACTGGCATGGGGTATCGCCGCCGTTATTGCCACGCTGGGCGGCGTTTTCCTCGCCATTGATTCCTTTGCCATTGACCCCACTTTTGGCGGTGTCGCGCTCGTTGCATTTCCAGCAATTATCCTGGGCGGAATCGATTCGGTCAGTGGAGCAGTGGTAGGAGGTATTGTGATTGGTTTGACCCAGGTATTGACTGCTGGATATGAAAGTCACGTAACTACTATCCTGGGCGCGGGTATCCATGAAATTACGCCCTATATCATCATGATCCTGGTGCTGCTCATCCGGCCCTACGGGCTGTTCGGTACACGAAAGGTGGAGCGCATATGAGGGCTTCTGCAACGGGTGAGAAGCGACAGGCGATCAGCCAGCCTCCACGTTTATTGAGCAATATCTCACGCTGGCTGGCACCGGGTATTGGCGTGGTAATCGTGATTCTCTTTTTCACCATCGCCAGCGAAGACTGGTTCACCATTGTCAACTATACGCTGATAGCGGCTATCGCGGCGCTCTCATTGAATGTCCTCTCCGGCTACACAGGTCAAATTTCGCTGGGTATCACATTCTTTATGGCAATCGGGGCCTATACCGCAGCGTTACTCGGTGGCACGCCGCCTACCAGTTCGCTTGACCCGCAGGGATTTGGCCTCTCGTTTCTCATCTGGCTACCGGCTGCAGGCATCGTCGCTGCCGTGGCGGGCGCACTGATCGGTCCAACGGCGCTACGGCTCAAAGGATTTTACCTGGCAATTGTCACGCTCTCGCTGGTTTTTATCGGACAATATATTTTCCGCAATCTCACCAGTATCACGGGAGGCCCCCAGGGACGAACTTTTCCGGTACCGGCCTTTGGCGCTTTCGCCTTTAACCAGCAAAACAACCTGTTGTTTGGAGCGGCACTCACAGCGGGTCAGCAATATTTCCTCTTGATTCTGTTGATTCTAGTAGTAGCGGCGCTCTTTGTGGGCAATGTTATGCGCTCACGGGCTGGACGTGCCTTCCGGGCTGTGCGGGATAACGAAGTGGGAGCCGCCATCATGGGGGTGAATCTGTTTGAGGCAAAAATGGGCGCGTTCATTCTCTCCTCGTTCCTGGCAGGAATAGCTGGTGCGCTCTTTGCTTCGTATACCAGCTATGTCACGCCGACATATTGGGACCTGACACTCGCCATCCAGTTCGTCGCGGCTATCATTGTCGGCGGCATTGCCAGTATCTGGGGTTCGTTGCTGGGAGCAGCATTTGTCTTTGGGCTGCCGCAGGTGATTGACCATTTCTCGCTGTTGCCAACTGGAGGCAATGGCGGTGGACTGACAAGCGGCAACTTGAATGCGCTCATCTATGGTGCGTTGATCGTGGTGTTCCTGCTCTTCGAGCCGGGAGGCGTGCTTGGGCTGGTGCAACGATGTCAGGCACTGATGCGTTCACGCAATCATCAGGATAGGGAAGGAGGTGAACCCGCCGAGATCATTGACCTCTCGCCTCATGCCGGTGTCCCAATCCACATTGAGGACACAGCGCCGGTAAAAGGAGAAAGTGAATAGCTGTGCAAGCTGCCGATAGGCTATTCACAGGAGAAATGAGAATGATGCAGCAAGGTATTCTTTACAACGTCATCTCAATTGCACGACAAAGGAGTATCTCACATGGTAAGCAAAAAGCTCCTGTATAGTAACGCGCTTTTCTTTGTCATCCTCCTGCTGGTTATCTCTGGCTGTGCAAGCAGTACCAGTTCAACCGGAAATTCGAGCGGAATACAGGCGGGTCCCGGTGTTGACCTGAACAGCAAAACGATCACGCTCGGCATTCTCTCGCCGTATTCCGGTCCGGTTGCAGATCCGATAGGTATCCCTCTGGCAAATGGGGTAAAAGCTTACTTCGACCACGTGAATGATAACGGCGGTGTTGATGGCTTCAAGGTCAAATTCCTTGAAGAAGATACGCAATACAACCCGCAGATCGAGGTACAGAAATACAACCAGATTCGGAATCAGGTGTTGATGATCGCCGATAGCCTGGGAACCCCAACGACGTTTGCCATTAAAGGTCAGGCAACAGCCGATCACATGCTGGTATCCGGTGCTACACTCTCCTCCGCCCTGGCGCGAGAGAAGTATCTTGTTCTGGTGGGTACGCCCTATCGCTTGCAGGTCGAGAACGCCTTCGATTACGTCGTCAACAAGCTCGGAGTGAAAAGTCCTACTACCGGCATCATCTATCAAAACGATGATTATGGGCAGGATGGCCTGACGGGCTACAAAGAAGCGATTAGCGCATACAACCTGCACGATGTGGCTCAAGTCACGTATGCAGTCACCGATACGGACTTTAAGGCGCAGGTCTCACAGTTGAAAGCGTCCGGTGCCAAATACGTCTTTGTCACTGCCATTCCGACAGCGCTGGCGGGTATTATCGGTACAGCCTATCAACTGGGATACAATCCACAATGGATTTTGCAAAGCCCGGCGTTCGCGAGAGGACTACTGGCAGTGCCGGCTCTGGTACCGTTATTGAGCCGTGCGTGGGTGGTAGCGCAAGGCGCAGCCTGGGGCGATACGAGTGTGCCAGCAATGGCGCAAATGTTGCAAGATGTGGCGAAATACTTTCCGAATCAGAAACCGGATGGCTATTTTGAGTTCGGGTACGCCGAGTCTGAAATCACCTACGCCATCTTGAAGAAGGCACTGGACAACAAAAATATCACTCGCGATGGTATGTTCACGGCCTTTGAGTCGCTGAAAACTGTAAGTCTGGGTGGACTCTATCCTCCCGTGACCTATGGTTCATCGCCAAACGAGCGCGTCCCTACTCGCGATTCGATCATTTACCAGATTGATCCGTCGGCCCCGGCAGGCATCAAGCCCATTACGCCCGATTTTACGGGTACAGCCGCGATGCAGTCACAATTCTGAGCGGGTTGTCTGATTACATCAAAAGAGGCAATAGCCCCGCGAAAGTGATTTCGCGGGGCTATTGCCTCATCGATAGGCATATGATACAAACATGTAATCATTATGGCAAGAAAGGTCGTCTTCATTCAGTTTTCATGTGGCAGGCATACAATGGCTCGGAGAGCCATTGTATGCCTGCCACATGAAAACTGAATGGATTCTTTTCGATCACTCGTAGCGCAGGGTATCAGCAATGCGTACTCGTGTGGCGCTGAGAACCGGAATACAGCTTGCCAGCGTCGCGAGGACGATGATGAAACCAAGCATGTACAGCAGCATGAGCGGGTTGAAAGCAAAGGGTACCTGGATGAACACCGCGCCCAGCAGCGTCACGAAGCCGTAGGCAGCAGGAAAACCCAGAATGACACCAACCAGCCACGCAATTGCTGCCAGCGCAATCCCTTCGAGCCAGAAGACGGAAGCGATACGCCAGTTGGTCGCGCCCATCGAGCGCAAGATGCCAATCTCGCGCCGCCGTTCAAGCACCGAGGTCGTCAATGTATTGAACAGCCCCAGCACGCCGACGAGGGCAACGATAACGCCGACCGCGTAGAAGAGCGCATCAACGATGGCGAACTCACCCTGGTTCCGGGCCATGTTCTCCTGCGCCGTCTCAATACCCGGCACCGCACCCATTCGGCTCAACGTTGCATCAAGATGGCTCGCCATCGTGTCAACGGCCTGCGGCGAACGGTTCGTACCCTCTACCATGAAACCTTGCACAAGATTTGTTGGCAACCCCTCAAAGCTGTAGTAATCATTGACGGGCGTCAGGCCGGTACCAAGATTAAGTGGGTCATTCGGGTCGTCCACTTCACCGATGATACGCCAGCTAACTGTCTTCGTCGCGTTAGAAAATGTCAGCATATCCCCCACTTTCAGGCCGCTCTTGCTCGCCGCGATATTGCTGATGACAATGACGTTTGCCTCGTTCGCGGTAAACCAGCGTCCTGCGATGAGATGCCTGACATACAGGTGCGGATCAGTTTCAGTACCGGTAAGAACCAGCACGCCATATTTTGTATTGACGGTATTTGTCTCAAAACGCTCGACTCTCGCCACATTTGATGCCGAGAGAACGGTGCTACGTACCTTAACATAGGGTTGCGGTGTCGCGAGCGTGACCCAGGCGTCGTAATTGTAGGTGCTACTTAGATGCGTAACGACCTGATCGAACGAATAGGTAGTTGTCTGAATGGCAAGGAAAGCGGTTCCCGAAAGCGTCAACGCGAGCAAAGTCAGAATAGCACGTCCGCGCTTGCGAAAGATGCCACGTACTCCCAACCACGTCGTCTGTGGCACCCGCACCATGCGTTGCCCGATACCACTACGCGAGACATTGCGGTTGTTTACGCCGTAAGCTGCCATTGCCTCGCGCACCGTAATCTTTGTTCCACTCCAGAGCGGGATTATCGCGGCAGCGAGAGGAACAGCCAGTCCAACGACGATGCTCGTAATGATAACGGTCGGCGCAATTTGTAATGCGCCGGGGTCAATGGTGAAGAGATTCAGCATGAACGAGGCCAGAAAGTAGCCACAGAAAATGCCCAGTCCAATACCCGGCACGGTACCAATGATACCGTAGAGAGCGATTGAAAACAGGTAGCCACGCATAACCGCCTGTCGTGTACCTCCGACGGCCTTCATCGTGCCAATAATCTTCGTTTGTTCAGATACCAGCGTTGTAACTGTGTTGATAATCAGAAAACTGGTTAGCACAAGCGCGATAATTGAGAGAATCCGCATGATAGCGAGCAAGCTATTACTGACACTTTGCCCAGGGCTGCTTTGCGCAATGGAAGCGTTCAGCACCGTGACCTGTTGCGTATGCAGAACACTGGCAATGGCACGCGCCGCCTCATTATCTTTATTTTTGTCATAGACTTTGATTTCGATGTCATTTGCCGCTGCATTGCCAGTAACTTGGCTGAGAGCGTTGGTACTCATATACGCCTGTGTGCTGCCAGTTAGAACCGGGCCGGGCAATCCTAACGTGCGTGCAAAGCCAACGACGCGCAATTGTTCAGGGCCGTGCGGCGTGTCAATCGTCACAGTGTCGCCAACCGCGACAGCTTGTTGTTGGCGGTTGCTCTCCTCCATCACAATCTCACCATTGCCCGGCAGTCGTCCAGCGGTAAGCTGAAAAGGATTGAGTTTGACTTGCTGGAAATCCTGATACCCAACGATATTCATATTCACATGTCCCGGCGCGGCGGAGACATGCCAGCGTGTTTGATAGAGCGTATCTATCTGGACGGTCTGGACATTTGGCACGCTGGCAAGAGTAGTTGCCAGGGTCGGGTCAACGCTCAGCACCGAAAAACTGATATCGGGCGATGCGCTTGTATTGTTGGTATAGGCAAAGGCGGAATTGATAGTATCACCGGCAACATTGATAGCTGTTAACCCCAGAATACCAATCAGAATACCCAGCACGACCAGGATGGTACGTCCGCGCCGACGTGTGACATCGGCGACGGATTTGCGTGTGGTGGCACGCAATGAGAAAATGGCAATACTCATCGCAGCACCCCCGTTGGAATGCGATCAATTGTGACTGTCGCGTCCGCATTGTGATGACCGGCAACATGCCCATCGAAGAGTTCGATACGAGCGGTTGCCAGGGTTGCTAACTGTGGATCATGCGTGACATAAACAACAGTTTTGCCTTGCTCCGTCAAACGCGCCAGGGTCTCAAAGACCTGTTGCGCGGAACGGGAGTCGAGATTGCCCGTAGGTTCGTCGGCAATCAGCACGGGCGGGTTATTCGCTAATGCACGAGCGATAGCTACACGCTGCTGCTGTCCGCCCGACAATTGGCCGGGTTGGCGATGAGCATAATCTTTGATAGCGACGGTCTCCAGGCAGAGCATGGCACGCTCGCGCCACTGGCGGCGCGGCAGACCTCCGCCCCCGCCAAGTTCCAGCGCCAGGAGGACATTTTCGAGAGCGGTCAGGGTGGGAATAAGTTGGAAAAACTGGAAAACGATACCGACATGCTTGCCACGCCACTTCGAGAGGGCATTTTCGCTCTTCGCCCGCAACTCCGCGCCCGCGAAGACGACGCGCCCGCTCGTTGGTCGGTCTATCCCGGTCAGAATGTTGAGCAATGTAGATTTGCCACTACCCGATGGGCCATTAATAGCAAAAAGCGTATGGGCCGGGATAGTAAAATTGATGTTATCAAGAATAACAGTTTTGTGTGTGCGCGAGTCAATCACACGCGAAACATGTTCCACGCGAATCAACGGTGAGCCATTCGTAATGTTTGTCCAGGGTCGCGCTACCTGCAAGTGTTGCATAATATAGACCTTTCTCATGCATAAAGTTTCGATAAAGAGGAATGAATAGTGCGGCGTTCTCTGCGCCTGTGCATAGTATGCCGGACAAACATGGAGGAAGTATCGCGGAAATGTGACAAAAGTGTTGAGG
>DATGJV010000806.1:0-2954 GCA_035295005.1 Ktedonobacteraceae bacterium
ATCACCTCTATCGCATCGAACGCGGGACAGGTATTATGGAGTGGCATTGCAGATCAGGAGAAGGCCGAACGCACTGCAAAGCGACTGCTACAAGAAGATATGTGGAGTGGTTGGGGTATTCGCACGCTCTCCAGCAAGAATCCCGCGTACAATCCCTATATGTATCAATTAGGTTCCGTGTGGCCCCAGGACAATGGCATCATAGCCGCCGGATTCAAACGCTATGGCCTGGCTGATGAAGCCAATCAGGTGATTCGTGGCATTTTTGATGCCATAGACCGTTTTGACTCCTATCGGCCACCAGAGGTGTTCGCGGGCGTCCAACGTGACGGAGAGGTGGATTTTCCAGTCCTCTATCCTGCCGGAGCCAACATTCCACAGGCGTGGGCTACCGGCACTGTCTTTCATATGGTACGTACCATTCTAGGATTGAGGGCAGATGCTCCGCATAGAAAGCTCTATCTGCAGCCCACCTTGCCAGATTGGGTACCTGAACTCACACTCCAACATTTACGTGTTGGAGCTTGCAAAATAACCATTCATTTTTGGCGTGAAGGCAAAACCTCACGCTGGGAAATAAAAGAGATGACAGCAGATAAAGGTACAGCACACGAAGACATGATAGATGTGGAAGACGACCCAGAGTGCCGGTAAATCCGTTCCAGTTCGCGGATTTACATGGATGATAGTGGAGTTGTACGGGAAGGAAACGATAGACTACGATGCAAAATAATGAACACATACAAGACGATACAGTTCCACGACAGGGTGGTTATCCTGCGAATGGAACAATGCTGTCGCAGACAGAACAACAACTGGCAGAGGAGCAGCGCAAAGCAGACGAGTATCTGGATTTGCTGCGTCGCTCGCAGGCTGACTTCATCAACTACAAACGACGTGCCAGCCAGGAACAGGGTGAGGCGCGTATCGTTGGACAGGCGGAGGTATTGACGCAATTGCTCCCCGTGTTGGATGACCTGGGACGAGCATTACGCTCAGCGCCGCCAGAACTCAGTACTACGCCGTGGGTACAGGGGTTGATACTGGTTTCTAAGCGATTGATCACGACGCTCGAACAGCTCGACGTGCGGCAAATCGGCAAACCAGGCGACCCATTCGATCCACGCTGGCATGAAGCAGTCACGTTGGAGACGCGCAGCGATGTACCGGAAGGCACGATATTGACTGTAACACAACCAGGTTATGCGCTTGGTGAACGTGTTCTTCGACCCGCTCAGGTGATTGTTTCAAGCACACCTCCTGCGACGCAGATATAGCATAGAAAGGATTCAAACATATGGCAAAAGTAATTGGAATTGACCTCGGAACAACGAACTCCGTGGTAGCAGTTATCGAAGCCGGTGAGCCAACGGTGCTGGAAAACAGCGAGGGTTCGCGGCTGACCCCATCCATCGTTGCCATTACAAAAAGTGGCGAACGATTGGTTGGTCAGGTTGCCAAAAGACAGGCAATCACCAACCCCGAAAATACCGTGTACTCGATCAAGCGATTGATGGGACGCAAGTTTGATGACCCCGAAGTACAACGCACGATAAAAAGCGTGCCATACAAAATAACACGCGCTGCCAATGGTGATGTACGTATTGTTCTCGCAGGACGTGAATACAGTCCGCCAGAAATCTCTGCGATGATCCTGCAAAAATTGCGCACTGATGCTGAAACAAAACTCGGCGAGCGCATCACACAGGCTGTGATTACGGTACCAGCATACTTTAATGATACGCAGCGCCAGGCAACCAAAGACGCGGGCAAGATCGCGGGTCTGGAAGTTTTGCGTATCATTAACGAGCCGACCGCCGCCTCGCTAGCCTATGGCCTGGAGAAAAAGAAAGATGAAACCATCGCCGTCTATGACCTCGGTGGCGGTACCTTCGATATCTCCATCCTCCAGCTCGGTGAAGGCGTGTTTGAGGTCAAAGCAACCAATGGTGATACGCATCTGGGCGGTGATGACTTCGACCAGCGCATCATTGACTGGCTCGTCAGCGAATTTCGCCGCGAACAGGGTATTGACCTGAGCAAGGACCGTATGGCGCTGCAACGCCTGAAAGAGGCTGCCGAACGGGCAAAAATTGAACTGTCTTCGTCAATGCAGACCGAAATCAACCTGCCCTTTATCACTGCTGATGCCAACGGGCCGAAACACCTGGTCATGACCTTAACACGCTCCAAACTGGATCAGCTTGTCGCTGATTTGATTGAGCGTACTCGTGGACCGGTGATGAAGGCGTTGGAAGACGCAGATATGAAAGCTTCCGACATCAACGAGGTGGTACTGGTCGGCGGTCAGACACGTATGCCAGCCGTTGTTGATCTGGTGCGCAAAATCTTTGGCAGGGAACCCAATAAGGGCGTCAACCCTGATGAAGTAGTGGCTATCGGCGCTGCTATCCAGGCCGGTGTCCTCAAGGGCGAGGTCAAGGATGTACTGTTGCTCGATGTCACGCCGCTTTCTCTGGGTGTCGAGACGCTAGGCGGCGTCATGACCAGATTGATTGAACGCAACACGACCATCCCAACCCGCAAGAGCGAGACCTTCAGTACGGCTGCCGATAACCAACCAGCAGTTGAGATTCATGTGCTGCAAGGTGAGCGGGAACTGGCGCGTGACAACAAAAGTCTGGCACACTTCCAGCTTGAAGGTATTGCGCCCGCGCCACGTGGAGTCCCGCAAATCGAAGTGACCTTTGACATTGACGCCAATGGCATTCTCAATGTCTCGGCACGCGATAAGGCGACGGGGCGCGAGCAAAAAATTACCATCACTGCATCGAGCGGTCTCTCGCAAAGTGAGATTGATCGCATGGTGCGTGAAGGTGAACAACACGCCGAGGAAGACCGCCAACGCCGTGAGGAAATTGAGTTGCGCAACCATGCTGAAAACGTAGCTTTCCAGGCTGAGCGGACACTGCGCGATGTCGGCGATAAAATCT
>DATGJV010000807.1:0-4672 GCA_035295005.1 Ktedonobacteraceae bacterium
ACTTTTTGCTGCCTAAACTCTCGACTAATGGCATAAATTATGCTACACTGCGTGTAAGTTGGTATAAAGGTAAAAAATTGAAACCCAGATAATGAGGAGGAGCCGAGCATCATGGCAACCTGTACATCATGCGGTAACGATGTCACCGGCAAAAAGTTTTGTCAACAATGCGGTACACCTGTACAAGCAACAGCGAGTCCCGCAGCAACCAGTACTGTTTGTCCACGTTGTAACGAAGCAGCCAAACCGGGCGCGGCATTCTGCATGCACTGCGGCTCTGCGCTCAGTTCACAAACAAAAGTAGCAACTGCGCCATCGCAACCGCTCACGCGGTCATGCCCCGCGTGTCATACAGAAGTCCCTGTAGCGAACGCCTTCTGTACGAATTGTGGAGCGAATATGCAGGCAGGTGCGACTCCTGCCCCGGCACCAGCAAGCAGCTTTTGCACCAACTGCGGAAAGCAAAATGCGCCAGGTGTGCATTTCTGTGCTACCTGTGGCAGCCCAATAGGTGCAGGAGTTCCGGCGGCACAACAGGAGTATGGGCAACCCGCTCAGTATCCGCAGTATGCACCGCAACTGCCGCAACCATCACAGTATGACCCTTCACAGTATGGTCAATCGGGTCAGGGGCAATATGCAAATACACAGTATTCTCAATATCCGCAATACCCACAGCAACAACAAGCTTACGGTCAACCACAATATCAACAGCCAGGACAACCAGGCTATCAGCAACAACCAATGATTCTGCGTTGTCCAACTTGTATGGCGATGTCACCATTAGGAACATCGGCCTGCCCCAGTTGTCGTACCAGCCTCGCGGGAATCGTGCCGACTCCAGCTATGATGCCAAATCAGGGTCAGCAGGGAGGACTCGGTGGTATGTTGCAGGGGAACGCTGGCAAGTATGCAATGGGAGCGATGGGTGGTGCCGCAGCAATTATCGGCGGTGAAATGTTGATGCATGAGCTGGAAGGTGGTTTTGGAGGTGACAGGGACTACGAACGTCGTCGTCGCGACGATGATGATGGGCTCCTGGGTGGACTCGGCAATTTAGCGAACGATATCGGCCTGTTCTAACATATTGGTGAAGCAGCGCAATGTTTCGGAAGGGGTGCATGTAACGAAACTACAAGTACCCCCTCCAAAACATTATGGCGCTTCGCTGGTACCCAAATGGGCTATCTTTCCTCTTATTTTCTCACACTTCTGTTGCGACACACGTTGAAACAGTCTATAATACTGCTGGAAAAAGCTACTGTACATGTACAGGTATAAGCTGAAACGTTCGTTGCTGGAACAGGCTGTACTTGACCCGAAATATAAGGAGATATGTCGTTGGCTATCATGCTACCTGTGTACACCTGGAAGCCGACGCAGAATAACTGAATGAACTACGAGCGAACAACGCTACCCAATGGTTTGCGCCTACTTACCACTGAGATGCCTGGCATGCGATCCGCCAGTATCGCCTTCTTTTTTACTGTTGGCTCACGGTATGAGCCCGATGTTCTCGCGGGCGTTTCACACTTTATTGAGCATATGCTTTTTAAAGGGACACGCCAATATCCTACAGCGCGGTTACTTTCGGAGGCAATCGAAGGAGTTGGTGGTTTTTTTAATGGCAGTACTGGCAAAGAGATTACCAGCTACACTGCTCGCGTTCCCGGCGAAAGTTTGCCCACCGTGATGAACGTCATGGCGGACATGCTGCGGCAACCACTCTTTGACGCACAAGAGCTTGAAAAAGAGCGCAACGTCATCATTGAAGAATTGAGTGCGACCCGCGACGATCCACAGGAATGGACCAATCTGCTCATTGACGAAGTGATGTGGCCCAGTCTGCCATTGGGAAGAGATGACGCTGGCTTCATTGAAACGGTGGCGCAATTAGAGCGTCAACAGATGCTCGGCTATTTTGATACTCACTATCTTCCTAATTCGCTCGTTATTTCTATAGCAGGGAATATTCAGCAGCAAGAAGTTATTGAACAAACGAAAAAGCTCTTTGCCGATTGGAAGTCTGGCGAGCATCCGAAGTGGCAAGAAAGTCTGCCACCGCGAAATATTCTTCCGGTTGGCATGATTCAGAAGGAGACTGAGCAGACTAATATTTGCCTGGCAACGTTGGGGGCTGCGTATTCGTCACCTGATTATTATCCGCTATTACTTATCAATGCTCTGTTGGGCGATGGAATGAGTTCACGGCTCTTCCAAACCATACGTGAAGAGCAGGGACTGGCATATGATATTGGAAGCTATTTTAATAGCTATTATGAAACTGGCAACCTCGTCATCAGTGCAGGTGTTGACCCATCCCAGACGGAGGCAACCATCCGGGCAATACTTAATGAACTGCGGCAATTGTGCGATACCCCGGTTCCCGCTGACGAGCTTGACCGCATCAAAGCATATATTCGAGGCGGCATGGTGTTAGGGTTGGAAGGCACGCAACAAATGGCATCCTGGCTAGGCAGTCAGGAAAGCCTGCGGAATAGGGTGACGGACGTGGACGACATTATTGCTCGTATTGATGCCGTCACTACGCAGGATATTCAGCGTGTGACGCAAACCTGCTTTGCCCCTGAGTGGCGTCGCCTGGCTATTATTGGACCAGATGATCCGTTTCTAACAGAGCATTTTTCACAATTGCTCAAAGGGGTGTAAAGCGGAAAGAGGAGACCAGACGTTATGGCACAAACAACATTGCGCGACTATTTGCAATCTACCGAAGATGCGATCAGTTCGGGTCGCATTGATGAAGCTTTTGATCATTGTCAAATCATGCTCACAAACTACCCGGAGTCGCTGGAAGCGCAACGGCTGCTAGGAGAGGTGTACCTGGCGCAGGGACAAATGGCAGATGCCCAACAAACATTTGACTGGGTGCTGACCAACGACCCTGAGAATGTGATTGCCTATTGCGACCGCGCCTTGATTAGCGAGCGTATGGCGGATTATGAGACAGCACTGGACTGTTATCAACAGGCATATGAACTGAGCAGGGGCAATAGTCAGATTCGCCAGGAATTCAACATTTTGAGTGCCAAAGTTGGACAACAGGGTTTCATCTTTTCACGAGCCGGTCTGGCACGCCTCTATATGCGCGGCGACCTTCTGCCACAGGCGATTCAAGAATGGGAAATCGTGTTGAACGCCAGTCCCGAACGCCTCGATGCTCGTACAGGGCTACTTGAAACGTATTGGCGCGAAGGACTCTATGATCAGGTACAACAACTGGCAAGGGATATCCTCAACGACGTACCTGCTTGCCTGAAAGCGTTGCTCCTCCTTGCGCATGTAACGTTTGCTCAAGATGTTAGCGCATCACAAGAGCTATTACAACGAGCCGAGGCATTAGACCCTGAATTGACTATGGCCTCCGAACTCTTCAGCGATCTTCTGGCAAGCCAGCCTCATGATCCATTCCTGGCATTGCTGCAAAAGCAAACCTCTACGTTCACACAAAAGACTGATGGTCAACAAACAGCAACTGCTGCGGTCGCACAATCGGCCAGCAACCACAGCGAACCGGCACCTATGAGCAACAATGGGAACGGATCGCACAGCACCTCAGAATTCTCAGACTCGCTTATGCGCTGGAGCAGCCTGGACAACATTATCGAACCCCAGCAGAACTACCAGGTGATGCAGGATGCCTCACCACTGGCTCCGTGGTCGGGTAACCAGCAATCAGATAGCAACTCCTGGAACATGCTTACAGAACAAAGAACTGCTACTCCGCAAGAAGCGGAAACCTATACGGCGCAACAAGAGCATAACGACCCTTTTTTTGATAGCTGGTCCAAACCTGGACAAAGCGGTGATAACTGGCCCGCCGTCGAAACGCAGTCCGTTCGGCCAACGACGAACAACGACCAACGTGTCGCGGATGTACAACCGTCCTGGTTTAGCGATAACGCGGAGGAAACACGAATAGCACCAGAGGACGAAGAACGTACCCAATGGACCCATGTAAATCAGGTTGCTCCATCAGATGCTCCTGCCACGAAGGTAGAAGTACCAGTCGAGGAACCGCTTTCATCACCGCCTGCATGGCTCGATATGCTCACAAGAGGCGAGCAGTCCTGGCAGCCAGACACGTCTACCGTGAAGCCTCCCACCAATACTGTAGCCCAGACAGCCCGGACAGAGCCATCAAGTGCTTCAAGCATGGCGCATGAGCAACAGAACAAAACGCCTGTTGCACCACAGCAAAATGACGAGCCAGATTATTTCTTCGGGCCGGAATGGTTAAAATCGCTTGGCGCAACTTCAATGGACTCACTGGACAGTGCATTACCTGCTGAACCTACCGATCCTGCAGAGCCGACTCCACAGGTAGAGGAAGCTATGCCTCCATCGGATGAGCCAGTTGAACAAGTACCAGCCGCCACTATGGAAGAAGCAACGCCCTTTGACTGGACTTCTGCGCAACCTGAATGGGAAGAGCAGATGGTGCAGTCAAACGTCACACAACCACCATTGAATACTGAGCCAGACAACACGCCGGAGCCTTTCATACCGCAAACATCAGAGATATCGCCGGATGTCCCCGAACAGAAACAGCAGGAATCGGTCGAATCCTGGCTCGCACAGGCCGCAAAAAGGCTTGCCCAGCCGGATCAGAATTTGCTTCTAACACTGGAGGAGCTTGAAAAGGATTTGC
>DATGJV010000808.1:0-2926 GCA_035295005.1 Ktedonobacteraceae bacterium
CAACAACCAAATTATGGACAACCATATCAGCAGAGCGGCGTGAATGTGACCGTCGTGAATAACACTTCGACTCACAGCAACACCCCGGTCGTGGTTGAGGTGCTGCTCAACATCTTTCTTGGTATCTATGGTGTGGGCTGGTTAATGGCAGGTGAGACTACAGCAGGGGTGATAATGCTCATTTGTAGTTTCGTTGTGTACTGGCCGCTTACCATCGCAATCGGGATTTTCACATTACTCATTGGCTATGCCTGCTGGGGTCCGCTCATCATTGCCGCCTGGATCGTCAATGCGATTCTGCTCAGTAACGCATTGAAGCGCAAAGCTTCACAGGTCGTCATGGTGCAACAAAGATATTAACCATTGAAGAGAGTATCTGCAAGGGTCTGTTCCATGCAGATACTCTCTTCAATTACAGCACAAGGTCAGGTAAAAGTAACTTTGGACAGGGTGTAAACGTATAGCAAGTTAACACGAGATATATTTACCTGCCAGTGGACTGGCAGTATGGTAGTAACTACGCCTTGAAAGAAACCACACAAGGGAGATAGCTGTGATGCGTTGTGAACGCTGTGGAAAAGAGATTTCCGATACTGCCGCAATTTGCCCATCTTGCGGTTCACTTACCTCGACCATTTCAACGGCCCGGCCAGCCGGTCAACCACCGACACAGCACGGGACGTATCCATCCGATACTTACAATACAAACGATGCCCGCAATACTTACGACGAGCCAGTATCTAGCTATGAACAGGGCTATACACCTCGCTCCGATTACCGGCAACCGCCGCCGCAGCCAGATTATATGCGGCCACCACAATCAAATTACCAGTATGGACCATCCTATACACCTCCACAATTTCAGCAAGGTGGTGGTATCAATGTCAGTGTCTATAACAACTACACGCCGCCGGGACAGAAAAACAATGGAGCATTGATAGCGGAAATCATCCTCTCTCTGTTTGGCATTTACGGCGTGGGCTGGCTGATCGGGGGACAAACGACAGTTGGAATCATCCTGCTCGTTTGTAGTTTTGTGATTTACTTACCGTTCGTTATTCTAGGAACCGTTCTTACTCTTGGTCTGGGCGTTCTTTGTATCGGCCCATTGTCCATTGCCGCCATTATCGTCAATGCTGTTCTGCTCAATAATGCATTAAATCGTAAAGCCGCTCAGCAAATCACGATCATCCAGGCACAACAGATGCCGCCGCCACCCCAATATCCACGCTTTTAGAGGGAGGGATAAAGATGAAGCAACTGCAATTCGTGCAACGGCTTCGCCGTTGCACGAATTGCAGTTGCTTCATCTTTATCACTCCCTTATTTGGCAAACGCCAATCTCCGGTATTTCTCGCGGGACTCCATCCACGCTTCGTCAGAGAGACCGAGTTTCTCGCGCAATGTATCGGGCGGTGTACCTGCTTTGAGTTGCCGTACCGCGAAGGTATCACGCAGGAGTTGCAAGGTGACGCGCTTCTTAATATTGGCGGTGCTGACGGCTTTCCCCAGGATATAGTTCAAGTTACGATCGGTGCAAACAAACAGTTCGCTGGTCGGATGATATTTGGCTTGATACGCTTTCAGGATGGTGGTAAATTCCCCCGGCAAGGTGAGTCGGCGTTCGCGATGCTGTTTGCCGGTTGAGGCAGGGAAATGGATGGTAATGATCGGATTATGCGGGTCGGAGAGGTCTATCTGATGCAGTTTCAAGCCCATCACTTCCTCTTTTTTCAAGCCAGCATACAAAACAAGATAGACGAGGCAGTAACAACGAGCATCTTCAGCCGCGGCATCCAACAGGCGCTGTACTTCATCTTCGTAGAGGAGTTCCGGTAGTGGCGGCAAAGGACGTTCAAGGGCCAGGCTGGCGGATGGGTCTTCGTGTATAACCCCTTCACGAGTGAGCCAGGAGAAGAAATTTTTGAGGAAGGTGACGCGGCGTGCCATCGTTTTAGGCGCGGGAGTGCGTCCCTTTGTACCAAATTTGAGCTGCATGAGCCAGTCGGTCAGTTGCTCTTTCGTGATGCGACCAACAGGCGTATCCTTGCCAGCATAGGTACTGAACATTTTCAAATCTGAAAGAAAACAGGTCACGGTGTAGTTCGATTTGCCGCGCAACATCAATTCTTGTTGATAAGGTATTGTACAGGCGGCGAGGCTGGACTGTTCGGTAAGTGGTTGAGTCCGCACCAACGGTGGAAAAGGTGTTTCCAGCGGGTCTGGTGGTTCAGCAATCACCGTTGGGACACCAGTAAAGAGGTTTTCCTGGAGGATAGTAGGGGTGGTCGTATTATCTTGCACAAGTTGTTCAGGTTTTGCCGGTTGCTGTGTTTCCTTCTGCATGCCAGACTCCTTGACTTTGCTACTGCGCTATCATTTTTTTCATTATAGCAGGTAGTAGCAAGAATGTTCAAATGGGTCTGTGAGGGGCCAGGCACACCATCCCCCGGATGGTGTGCCTGGCCCCTCACAGACCCATATCACCAATCAATAATTTGATAATTTGCAGGCCCCGATTGAGAAGATATGTTACAATGATGGCGGTTTCTTTGCTCTATCATGATGAAATCACGCTAAAAAAGGATGATATGGATAAACTAACAGCATATATTCAGGCAATCCGCGATGTCTACCCGGACATTGCCATCGAAACAACGCAGTTCGATGAACATGGGCAGTTCAATGATATCCTCATTGTGAATGAAGAGAGCATCTTTCGCTTCCCGAAAACTGAACGCGAGGCGACAAAACTGGTGAATGAAATTGCGCTGCTCCGCAGCTTACAAAACTGCGTGACATTGCCTGTTCCTAACCCAATTTACCGGAGTGCAGAGACAGCGCCTGTTGGTCAGAACTTTATGGGATATCGTTTGTTAGCCGGAGAGCCGTTCTGGCCTCAGACATTTTACGCTATAAAGGATGA
>DATGJV010000809.1:0-8281 GCA_035295005.1 Ktedonobacteraceae bacterium
TGCTTTACGCACTCGCTCGACTTCGCCTGGAATTTGTGAGTCAAAGAGAACGAGTGGATGTAAGTTGCCATCGCCCGCGTGGAAAACGTTGCCGACCCGCAGTCCATAGCTTGTGCAAATTTCACTGACGCGCCGTAAAACGTAGGGTAGGCGCGTGCGTGGCACAACACCATCCTGGACATAAAATTCAGGACTAATGCGTCCAACGGCCCCGAAGGCGTTCTTACGACCGGCCCAGAACAACTGACGCTCCGTCTCGTTTGCCGCAATGCGCACTGCGCGTGCATGATGCTTATTGCAAACCTGCACGATTTGCTCGGTCTGTTCAGCAACTCCCTCGCGTAGCCCCTCGGTTTCCATGAGTAGCACCGCCGCCGCGTCCATTGGATAACCTGCGTGCGTATCGGCCTCGACTGCTTGTAAAATCATCTGGTCCATCATCTCAATGGCGGCGGGAATGACACCGCTAGCAATAATTTCTGAGACGGTGTTGGAAGCATCATCCATTGTATCAAAAATCGCTACCATTGTTTTGACCGCTTCAGGTTGGTGTACGATACGCACAATGATTTTGGTGACGATGCAGAGTGTCCCTTCAGAACCAATCAGGAGGCCAGTGAGGTCGTAGCCCGGCGCATCGTATGTCCATCCACCGATTTGTACAATATTTCCCTCTGTGGTGACGATTTCCAGACCCAGCACATGGTTCGTGGTAACGCCATAGAGCAGCGTATGCGGCCCACCTGCGTTTTCTCCAACATTGCCTCCGATAGTACAAGATCGCTGGCTACTGGGGTCCGGCACATAGTAATATCCCTGGGGATTGAGAGCATTGCTCAAATGGAGGTTGACGAGGCCAGGTTGCACAACCGCCCGGAGGTTGTCGTAATCAATTTCGAGGATGCGGTTCATGCGTGTAAAGACGATAATGATACCACCGTAAATAGGTATGGCACCGCCACTCAAACCTGTTCCCGCACCGCGTGGCACTACAGGTACATTATGGCGAGCCGCGATCTTGACGATAGCAGCAACATCTTCCGTGGATGCTGGCATCACCACTATATCCGGTGTGCATCGGTCTATCGAGGCATCATATTCATAGAGCATCAGGTCATACGGGGTATGCAAGACATAACGCGCTCCAAGTACAGTACTCAATTCACGCACCACCTCCGCTTTTTTCGCCTGTGAAATACGTTCAAAGATGGCAGATGAAGCTGCAGGTGGAGGAAGTTCTGTAATGCTCATGCTCTGACCCTCCTGAGATCGTTGCGCTGGAAAATAGACTGCTACCAGACGATGTTCGTCCTCTGTGAAAATGATACCATGTATTACAAACAATGGGAAGAACGTGCATAAATTCAGGGTATCATGACAACAAGCTCGCGTCAAGTTTAATTGAAGAGATTATGTTGAATGTGGAACTTACGAGCGAAATTTGTAAAGTTTCCATTTCCAGCAAGCGAAAAGGACAAACAACAGAATGATGACGATACAGGTCAGGGCAATGCGATGTATGGTATCGAGACCACCACTACTGGAAGAACCCGGCGTAACTAACGTTGTTGGTGGAAGATTATTGTTTGTGGCGGGTACCGATGTGGTTGAGGGCGTAATCGGCAATTGCAATAGACTCCACGCGGGCTGTGTGCCATCGGCGATAGCACTCTGGGAGGTACCCGGTGTACTACTGCCTCCACTGCTGCTTCCGCCTTGCGTTGGTGGCGGCGTGGGCGTGGGTTGGGCAATACCATTGCTGGCGTCAATAGTGGGTGAGGCAGTAATTTGCCAGTTTGGTCCACCATCGCCAGTACGGGCGTATGATTGGTCCGGGCCTAGAGTCGGCACTACGACCTGATCAATCGCGGTTGTTCCAATAACAAGGCGAAATGTCATAGATGAGCCGAGGCGGAAATTGGGACTGTAGAAGGGAAACAAAACCAGAAAACCATATGCCGCGATGGCCGTTCCGAATGGTAAGTAGTAACTATTTGTGCTTGAACCGGTATCAATGAATGTATGGGCAGCATACAGGTTGAGCGGTTGACTTTGCGGATTATAGATTTCAATCCAGGCGTCACGTGTACTGAAGTAGCCGCCAGTTTCTGAGCAGTTCCAGACCGAATGTGGTACCAGGAGAATTTCATTGATAAACAATGTACCAGGAGTCGCTGATGGAATTCCGAGCGTGCCAGGGACAGGTGGTGGAATGGGAGGGGCGCAATTATGACCTGTGGAAGCAAATGAACGTGGTAGACTGACACTGAGGAAGAGCGCAGCACTTATTAGAGTTGCTGCTAGAAAAGCCGCCAGATGCCTCACGTAGCTACCTCATATTATAAAAAATTTGTGTTGAACCCTATCGGCTGAGCAACATGCTATCACACTTGAGTACCAGTGAGATAGCATAGCATTGACTTGAGAGCAGTTTATTGCAGCCGTTGTTTTCCATAATCTACTATTGTCAGGTAGGGTATGGTATTATTGCGCAAGGTACTCGAAATGGACTTTTTGCTTACGCGGAAAACGATCATTCATCACGCGGCGCACTAATCCAACACTGCTTTCGCCCAGTGTAAAGGCGATAATGGAGCCGATAATAATGCCACAGATACCGCCGAACGCTATGCCTTCGAGAAACATGCGATTACGAAAAAATGTCATCTTTGATCACCTTTTCTGCTTGAGTTATTGCAGGTACACCACTGTCTTCGCTTCGCTCCAGAGTCGTTCCAAACGGTAGTATTCCCGCTCTTTGACTCCAAAGATATGTACAATGACATCACCAAAGTCTAGCAACAACCAGCCAGTCTCGGCAGTACCTTCCCTATGAAGGACTTTGGCTCCCTGTTTTCCTAATTCGTCATCAATTGCATCCGCGATGGCTTGAATTTGCCGCAGATTGTTACCATTGCAGATAACAAAGTAGTCAGCAATGGTAGTGACATCGCTAATATCCAGTAGCATAATATCCGCTGCTTTTTTGTCGGATGCGACATCAACAATAGCCTTCGCCAATTGTGCCGGGTCTAATTGAACTCCCTCCACAACAACTCCCTGTACTAGTATAGTCTAAGCCAATGTGCAGGACTTGCACCTGGCAGGATAGATAAGTCTTTGTATCCGCATTATAGCATGCTTCACAAGACTTTGAAAGAGCAATGGTAGAGCAAAAAGTACTGCTTTGCAGAGTTAATACTTATTTGTCCAGGTATTCATACCGGGACTATCATAACCGTCTTTCCGCAAGTGCCAACCAATCCTCTTTAGTAGTATGACGTTCAATACTTGTATTACGTAAAATTTCTGTGCGAAGTTCACCAAATGTACCCCAACCTTCGGCTTCCACATCGTACTTATGGATGGTTTCTTCGTTGCGTTGGTGTACCCATACAAAAGTATCATCGGCAAGGTCAGCATATTTCTCAATAACCGTGCGCAAGATCTCGCGTGCAACATCTTCGACGAAGCGAGGATTGGCATGCGCTTTGTTGACGATGTAAAGCTCATCGGGCCGCTTGAGCAATGCGTAATTCTCAGAACTCATGGCGCTTTCGACAATCGCTATCAGGTCTTTGGCCTCGATGCTCTGGTCGGTTCCGATCAGCAAGGTTGCACGTCCGCGCTGATTGTGGGTTGCCAGTGGCGTTACAGCGAGCATTTTCTCGATTACATCCTCTGGGAAACCTTCTTCCTGTAAACGTACATGGGCAAATGAATGTACCATATCCTGGGCGCAAGGGCAAGCAACCATACCCTCGACCTCAACGCCAATCATGCGACGACTACTGGTTTTTGTTGCCGCCGCTTGAGCCTGTAAACCGTAGACTTCCTGTGAACGACGGCCAGAGACCGGCGTCCATTTTTGCTGAGGCAAATTTGTGTGAATAGAGACTTCGGCACGCGAAACTTTCTGTTTTTCAACAATCGTCTTTGCGATATGCTCGGCAAGTACCTCAATCTGCGGCCATGTGCTGTCGCCAATATCTTCAAGAACCTCTTCCAGCGAATCGCTGAAGCGCGACATGTGTGCACCAGCCTGCGATGGGTTGAGGGTTGCATACAAATCGAAGGTTGCATCAAACCATTGTGAATAGTCCTCGTTACCAATCAGCAGGGCTTTGCGTACGCCGACTACACCGACGCGACCGAGACTTACATGCACGGTAGGTTTTCCGCTCTGAATATCGTGTTCAAGCGGAATACGCAAACTCTCCGCAATCTTCTTAACGCCTTTGTGTGATACGAGACTCGATAATGTACGGATGCGTTTCCCGCTCACGGGATCAACGAAATCAGGAGCGATTTCTGCTAATGGAGCCAGTACAAAAGCACGCTCAGCCATGCGAGGATGAGGTATCGTTAAATTCTCCTGCATGATGTGCAAGTCATCGTAGAAGATAATATCTATATCTATTGGACGCGGCCCATTGCGGAAGGTTGGTTGTCGCCCAATCAACTGCTCTATTTCTTTCGCGAAGGACAGCAAGTCGGGGGCGGATAGCTCTGTTTTCCCGGCACAAACGATGTTGAGGAAAAGAGGTTGATCAACGTAGCCCACCGGCTCCGTCTCATAGATGGATGAAACCTCAGTAATCTCAATATGCTCACGCAGCATCTGCAATGCCATCGCGAGGCTGCCACGCCTGTCCCCTAAATTCGAGCCAAGCGCCAGGTACACACCATGTGTGGCTGTTGTCAGATTGCCGTTGTGTGGGAACAACGGGGAGGCGGTTGTCTCGCGTGTATCTATACTCATGAATAGTAAACCTCTCTAAAAAACGATCTTTGTGTATCATAACCATCTATGATAACAACAAGCAACGCCTTTTTGTTTCCTGAAGGTAATACTGGTTCTCTGGTAGATACGATACACGTTACGAGGGTAGAAGCTGGAAACCGGCATAGAGTCCTCTCAACTTTGGAATATCCCGACATTACTAAAAGCAGCTTCAGTGCCGCCGGAGCTGTCCCCTCCTACGAAAAAGCCGATCAGGCCGGAGGCAAAGGCGGTATCTGAGAAACCAGTGACAATGAGCTGTTTGTTGATATAAAAGCGAAATTGAGCGCCTTTTGCCAGGATCAGGAATGTGTTGATGTGTCCATAACCACTGAGAATGGCATTTGAATGTGTCCAGTCAATCAACGTGAGCCAGTTGTAGGGGTTGTCGCTCATCGCACGCACGAAGCGATAACTGCCCCGACTGTTGATTTCAAGCACGTAAAAGTTGTCGCTCGACGGACTGAGGCGAAAGACTATGCCGTAACTATCACCATGTAATAGCTGTGCCTGGGCAGTGATGACCGCATTAGAGACGACCGCCTGGTTGGAATAGCACCACGCGGCGGTATGCTGCTGATATGATTGTACATGATAGCCATCGGTAGAGAAATAGCACTGATAGTCATCATCAATCCAGCCACCGCCAGGACCAGTGAGAGCATCGGCATACAGAACTTGCCCCGCACCGATGGGTGAAGTGATACCTGCTGTCACCTGCACACGTGCATTGGCGGCGAGTGTGGCTTGTAGCTTTACCTGGGCGCGGGCAGTAGCTGTCAGCTCAGCGCCATTGATTTGCGTTGCCAATTTTGTGGACTGTTCTGGTTGCGTATGCGTCGGTTTTTGCGGTTGCAAGGCCATCCCCAGTGGCACAATAGATGCGATAATAAGCAGACAAAGAAGCGCGATCAAGGCAACGTGTAATGAATTTCGTTTCTTTTTTATGTTGAAAGCGGGATATTGTTGCGAAGGCGATGCGTCCTCTACTAATGGAATAAGCAGTGGAGTAACAGGTGGATTCACAAACGCCTTTTCTGCATCATGGAGGATTCGGGTGATAGCTGATGGTATAGGTTGGGCTTGCTCTGCACTGTCATCGCTATCATTTTCGCTATCTCCTTCACCCGGTTCCATGGCCTGTTCCTCGGAGAGTTTGAGAGGAAGTGTAGCGCCACCACTGCGTAAGCGGCTCTGTTCAAGTTGCAGTGCCTTCCAATAGGCTGCGGCGAGCGCCTGTATTTCCTGATAGCGTTCGTTGGGGTCTTTTGCTAACGCTTTAAGAATAACTGCTTCAACACTCTCCGGGATATCGCTATTGATTTCACGTGGCGCAACAGGCATTGTCTGGATGTGTTTCAGAGAGACCGCCACTGGCGATTCAGCCGTAAATGGAACCCGCCCGGTCAGCATCTGATATAAGATGATTCCCAGCGAGTAGATATCGCTGCGATAGTCATTGACCCCATTGGATTGTTCGGGAGCCATGTATTCCGGTGTACCAACCATTGCGCCAGAATTGGTGAGCGCCTCGCCGCCCATCATGGCTTTTGCCAGGCCAAAGTCAACGAGGTACGCATATCCATCAGGTCGCAACAAAATATTGGAGGGTTTGACATCACGGTGCATTACCCCCTGATCGTGGGCGTACTGCAAGGCTGAGGCTATCTGGTCGGTAAAGCTGGCGGCCTCTTCTAGCGTTAAGCGTTTGCGCCGAAGCAGGTATTCACGCAACGTGCCGCCTTCGACATAGGGCATGACAAGGTAGTACCAGGGACGTTGCTCGCCAAAATCGTAGAGGGGAAGAATATGGTCATGCGACAGAGCGCCTACGGCTAATGCTTCCCGCTCAAAGCGACGCACAAACGATTCGTCGCGTCCGTAGAGTACCTTGACTGCTACCTGGCGTTTGACCCGGCGGTCAAAGCCGAGATAGACCTCTGCCATTCCCCCTTGCGCTATGCGCTGCCCCAGTTCATAGCGCCCCAGTGTCAGTCCCTCAATCCCCCGCATGAATCCTTGTTTCCTACCTGATCATCTTATTTCTCATGTATTGTCATGTTGTATAACGAACAAGGCAGAGCATTGGTATGCATCTGCCTCGCATTTATAAGACTTTAGTACTTTCGACACTTCAGGCCAGTGCCCAGAAGCGTTCAAGATGCACTGTCTGCACCGGGCGAATGTTATGGGTGTAGCTTTTCATCGTGTTATGCATAGTTGCCCGACCACCGAAATTCAACTGTATCTGTGAAGCGTACATATCGGAAGCCTCGAGACGCAGCGGCAGCATTTCGGACATTTCAACAAAATTTGGTTCCAAAACGCCGCCAAATTCTTTCATACGTGCTTCCAACGCTTGCTCTCGAAGTGCATAGGGGAAGTCCTCGTAGAGTTTTACTTTCGCGCCCTGTTGGGTCAGGCGGTCGGCAGCCGAGGAGACTATCTGATGGTCAACGTGGCGGCCAATGCCCAGAGGTGCGTACCAGACCGTGTCGGGCAGCCGTTGCTGTAAAGCCAGCAGATCTTCCGATAATTGCCTGTCAATCCATAGATCAGAAGGGTGGACATCACCGCCAATAAGCTGCTCGTTGCTCGTGTAGTAAGCCGGTGAACCCCGGTAAATGGCGTCGTGGTAGTCGAGCCAGAGGTAGTCACAGTGCAAGAAATCTAATGCGCTCGCATCCTCCTGACGGCGGCGCTCGACCAGAGCCGGAGTACTAATAATTTGCCCACCTGCCATTTGCCGGTTAATTTGTTGGGCAAACGGACTGATTTGAAGATCGGCTGCGGGAACTCCGCCGAATATGGTTATCACCAGCGGGCGTAGTCCATTGCTGACCTGGACGCCCAGCGTGCCACCACAAGAAAAAACCGCGTCATCAAAGTGAGGTGAGAGAAAAATATGGCGATGCGTCCTCGTTATGTCGTCAAAGCTTTTCAGTTGCACGATTATATCCCTCCCTAAAGATAGGTGAAATGGTATCAGTATTACTATACATACTGTAGCACACGCAGAAATTTCTATCCACTTACCCGCTATGGTAGCCGTATCCCTTCCTCAGCACAGTCCACCAGCCCATCTTTTGCCAGGCCATTCACGAGTTTCTGTAGCCAGGGTATATCTTCACTTTGAAAGTCGGATTTGATGCGTGATCCAACTATCGAGAGTGATAGGCGTTCTCCTGCAGGTACCGAGCGTAAGACATCCACAATACGTCCGCGAAAATAGCGATTTGTGCTGGTAAAGGGCTGCGCTTGATAGCCAGCCTTCTTTTCAGCGACTTTGCGCAACTGACGTATCACCGTTCCTGAAGGGAAAAGGCTATGCTGGCTCATCTCCTCAAAGGCGTGGCAGGTGTTTTGTAACGGGCAACGTCCACATTGCGGATTTGCGCTTGTGCAGACAGTCGCGCCCAGATCCATCAATGCCTGGTTCCAGTTAAATGCCTCTCCTGCCGGTAATACCTGCTCTGCAAGCAAAAGCATCTGCGCGTC
>DATGJV010000810.1:0-13706 GCA_035295005.1 Ktedonobacteraceae bacterium
ACACCATCGTCTCGCTGGTCTACTACGGTCGCGTCGTCAAAGTCATGTTCTTCGATGCCCCAACCAAAAACGACCACCTGACCACCCCCGTCGGCCTCTCGACCTCCATAGCCCTGACAACAGCAGCCTTGATTGTGATTACGTTTATCGCACAGGCGATCCTGGCCGCCGCCGGTCCCGCCGCAAGCGGATTACTGGCGTTTCTAGCGGGGAGGTAGGAATAGATTTCCAGCGAAACGAAACACAAAAATTCAGCACTTGCACGCAAGTGCTGAATTTTTGTGTTTCGTTTCGCTGGAAATCTACAACGTCCATACCTTCGCGTTGCTAAACACTACTTCAGTGGAATTATTGTTGCTATCCACCGCAACGCCTATTTGCCCATGGCTGTAGGTGCTGTCTTGAATGGTAGTAACGAATTGATGATTGATATACATGCTAATGGCGGTATTGTTGGCAACAACCGCGATTACGTTCAAACCCGAATGAACATTTGGGCTCGAACCCGAAATGAATATCTTGCTTTCATATCCGCTATGTGTATAGAGCCATAGTGCGTAGGAGCCATCCTGGCAAATATGAAAATAGTAATATTGATAGTTTGTGGTATTACCCCGAAAAATGATTGCACCACAATCACCAGCGGTAATGGTCATATCTACTTGATATGCGAAGTTGCTAAAATCTGTCTTTTCCGCCATGCACCTGTGATAGGTTTTGATAATAGGTGCCGCAACGTCATAGCCGTTTCCGGTAAAATTGCATGTACCGAACGGCGTTGGATTCGTATCCCAGTTGTTTCCACGGCTATTATCGTGTAAAGGGTCGTTAAGGGCTAATGTTCCTGTAAAGGGTGAGTAGGGATTTTTGTCCGTGACTGTTGCTCTGGCACCTTGCGTTGAGCCAGTATTTGTGCTGTTCGTGCCCGGAGATGCTGGTGGATTGTTTATTTGCCGTACAAAATATGCCCCCAAACCGCCCAGTATGAGCAGCAGTACCAGTCCAACCCCTATGAAATATTTGCCATTTGGGCGAACTTGCTGCTTCACAGGTATCTGAGTAGCAGCATAATATGGAGGTGATGTAATAGGATTGGATGCACTCTGGACAGGATTGACATTGCCCGGAAATACGCTGTAATTTGGCGCGATATTGGCAGCCACTGTTCCTGAAATAGGGCCGCTACTGGATGATCTTAAAATAGTTGGAGCATTCTCACGTTGCACTGCCTGTTGGAAGGCGTAGGCAAAGGCAGCGATAGAGCGGAAACGTTGTTCCGGGTTTTTCGCCAGCGCGTGCAATAATACTCTATCTATATCGCCGGAGAGGCGTGAATTGAAGGCGCTGGGCGGTAGGGGTGGTGTGTTGACGTGCGCGTACATCAATTGTTCGAGACGGCCCTGGAAAGGTAGTCTACCGGTTAGCAGTTCGTAGGCCATGACGGCGAGGGCGTACTGATCGGTAGCGGGAACGGGGTCGCCGCTCCACTGTTCGGGGGCCATGTAGGTCGCGGTGCCGCGCACAGCGTGGCTGGAATGGGAGGTGGCGCTGCTCAGTTTGGCGATGCCAAAATCAGTGAGCAATAAATCTGGCACAGTGGCGCTGGCATCATTGCGGTTGCGCACGAGAAAGTTGGCTGGTTTCACATCCTGGTGAATGACGTTATGGTCGTGAGCGTATTGTAGTGCTTCGGCGGCCTGAGTCACAATAGCGGCGACATCTTGCGGGTTAAGCATTGATGCGTTGGTACGCTGGCGTAACCACGTGACGAGCGAGCCTTCTTTGCGATAGGGCATCACGATATAGGTCAGTGTTTCTCCGCGAACTTGCTCTTCCCCATAGCCATACAGTGGAAGAATACGAGGGTGATCCAGTTGCGCGATGGCTCTGGCTTCACGCTGGAAGAGACGGGCAGATTCCGAAGCCGAGCTTGCATTGGGATATGGCGAGGCTTCTGTGCGACTCACCTTAATTGCCACCTGCTGATTGATACGCGCATCCTCGGCGAGATACACCTCACCCATACCACCGCTACCAATCAGTTGCAACAGGCGATATTGCCCAAGCTGTATTCCTTCAAGCGACATAGTACACCTCACAGATATCGAAGAATAAATGATAAAATCAGAGTGCATAAGTGAATTTAGCATTACTATAGCACATACGTTGCAAAATGAAAAGGTGAGTTACAACGTCCAGATTCTCGCGTTCGTATATGCTACATCGGTCGCATTGGTGTACTCCGAGGCCATCATACCAATGAAACCACTGCCGAATTGGCTGTCGGTGATGCTACTCACCGGGCTGTGGTTGACATAGATGCTGATAGTATTCCTATTGGCGACAATGGCGACGGTATTGGCGGCATTCAAGCCTTGATGGATCAGCGCGGAAGACCGAGGAGATATCAGTGCAGTGTTTGTACCATTGTTAAAGGCATACAGATCGTAATTGCCATTCTGGCAAATCTCGAGGCGATACAACTGATTGGCATTGATATTGACACGGAATGTGAAGCCCCCACAATCTCCCTGTATGATACGCATTTGCGCTTCAAAAGCGAAATTGCCAAACGAAACACCCTTATAACAATATTCAAACCGGTTGGTCTGGTTTTCGCTGACATGATATGCGCCATTTGAATACTGGCATCCGCCACCATTTTTGGCATCACTAAACGGCCCCCAGTTGGCTGTGCTACTCCCATTGAGCGGGTCAACCAGGGCGATTGTTCCCGTGGTGGGGGGATACGGATCGGAGTTCTGTGCTATAAATGTCGCGGTTGCCTGTGCTTTAGCTGCGGCGGTGGCAGTGACATGGGCGATAGCGATTGCTGTACCGCTGGCACGAGCAGTGCTGCTAGCATTCACCTGTGCGGTGGCATTGTTGGAAGTTGCTGTGCTGGTGGCGTGAGCGTTATTGGTATTGATGGTATTGATGGCGAAGATAGTGCCGCTGGAAAGAATGACAAGAACGGCAACGATAACCAGCGCGAAAATGGCAATACGCCTGTTTGATCGGGGTGGTGTTGGAGATGGTGCAGGTGTAGGAGTGGGCAATGGAAATGGATGGGGCGTTGCATTTGCGGCTGGCCCAATATGGGGGTCTGAGGCTGCATTGTTGAGAGCAAACATCTGTCCATTCTGATTGCCAGAAATGGCCGTTGGTCTGTTACTATTCTCCGCGTCTGGAAAATAGGGAGTATTCTCCCGTCTAACGGGTGCAACGGCGAGCGTGATGATGACTGCTCCAGCCGGGCCACCCGGATACTGCGGTTCGCCCATGCCATCGAGACGAATCATTTGCTGATCGTATGCACGCGGTGGTACCTGCACGCCAATGGTGCGCCCACCGGGTAAATTGAGCGAACGCATACTGCCTGTATATGCTTCCGCAGGTGTAATGGTCAGTGTCGCGTGTAAATCCCTTCCGGTTGGCGGCGGCGGGGGTATCGGTATTGGCGGTTCCATCACAGGGCGTACTGGTTCCTGTGTTGCCGCCTGTTGAAACGCTTGCACAAAGGCAGAGATAGAAGGATAGCGATTCGCGGGCGATTTCTCCAATGCCCGTAATATCACCGTGTCAATCGCCGGACTGAGGCGTGGATTGATTGCGCCGGGTGGTTGCGGCGCGGTAAAGTAATGTTGGCGCATGACCTGCTCCGGGCGTCCGCTAAATGGGCGTTGTTTCGTGAGCAGGATATAGGCCATTACTGCCAGCGCATACTGGTCGCTGGCATACACGGGGTGTCCGTCCCACTGTTCGGGCGGCATATAGGCCGGTGTGCCGCGTACCGATTGACTGGCGGAAGAGGTGGCGCTGAGCGTCTTGGCGATGCCAAAGTCCGCCAGTAAGAGGTTGGGGCGATTGGGCCGCTCTTTCACTTCCCAGATCAGAAAGTTCGAGGTTTTCACGTCCTGGTGAATAATATTGTGGTCGTGTGCGCTTTGTAACGCCTCACCGGCTTGCTGCAAGAGAAAGGCGGTATCCTGTGGCGAAAGCGGCTCTTTGTCACTGCGTCGTTGCAACCAGTCATCGAGCGAGCCTTCCTGGCGATAGGGCATGACCATGTAGGTGAGAGCCATTTTCTGCATGGTCTCTTCGCCATAATCGTACAGGGGCAAAATGTGCGGGTGATCGAGCGATGTAATAATGCTCATCTCTCGTTGAAAGAGACGCTCGGCCTCCAGTGTCGTATTCGCGTCGGTATAGGCCGATAGCTCACCGCGCAATATTTTAATCGCGACCTGCCTGTGTGTCCGCATATCTTCCGCGAGGTAAACCTCGCCCATACCGCCGCTCCCGATCAACTTCGTAAGGGTGTAGTGACCAAGTTGCATACCAATCAGTGACATCGTGTACCTCGCATTGAAGACTCAATGACAAAACCAGAACGAGTGGCTGAATTCTGCACTACTATAGCATATGTATTCCTGAATGAAAAGGCGTGGATGGATGTACCAGCACGAGAATTTATAGCCTGTACACCTGAGCTACGAGAAATATCGCGGTCGTTGGCTTCGTAGTATCAGTCGCGATAACGCCTATTTCCCCGCCCGTATATGCATTGTCGGTTGTCGTATAAATAGCCTGCTTGCTGCTGTTAACATAAAATTGTAAACTGGTGCCTTTCGCGACAACGGCTATCACATTGATCGCTTTCAACGCTGTGCGAATATTAGGGCTGGTACCGTTATCAACGCTTGTTTTTTGCTTGTTTGCGTAATTATAAAAACCGAACGAGCCATCGGTACAAATGGAAAAAATGTAATAGTTCGCATTGTTATTGTTGGAGCGAAAGATAATGCCCGCGCAATTACCCCGCGTAATTTGAAAATTCGCCTGAAACGTGAAATTGCTGAATGTTGTGCCATCCGCAAAACATGGAGTGGATGTATTGCTGTTGGTAGCTGTAAGACTATAGCCTTGAGGAGTGAGAAAACAGTTAGAAGTGGTTCCCGTGTGTGTTTCCCAGCCATTTGGATTACTTGCCGCGAAATTATCGTTTTTGAATAGTTCATTGATCACTTCGCTGGACGGGAGAGCAAACGGATATGCTTTTGTAGCTGTATTTGCCAGAGCGGTAGCGGTGGCATGAGACAGAGCGGTAGCGGTTGCGTGAGCTTGAGCTGTGGCTGTGGCATTCATTTGAGCCGTTCTCGTTGCGTTGTTTTGAGCAACGACCGTTTTTTGCATAGTTGCGGCAGTGGCTGTTGCCCTGCTGAAGCCAGCATTCCTTTGTTGTAGATAGAAAAGTGTGCCGCCAGATGTGGCAAATATGATAAGCACCAGGAGGGCCGCAATAATAGCAATGAGGGACAAACGGGTATTTGGTCTGGCAGGAATAGTGCCGATTTGTTGAAACTCTTGCTTATCCTTGTTGGCAGCTTCCTCAAAGGCTTGTGCGAATTCTGTTACCGAAGAGTAGCGTTTGTGCGGCTTCTTTGCCAGGGCACGCAAAAGGACTTTATCAATGTCGTGCGAAAGTTTGTTATTACATTCGCCTGGGCGAGGTGGCTGCTTTTCCGTATGCGCAATTGCCAGTGCTGGCAAATCTCCTTCAAAAGGAAACTTTCCCGTGATCAAGAGAAATATGATAATAGCCAGCGCGTACTGATCGGTAGCGGGTACGGGATGGCCCGTCCATTGTTCTGGTGCCATATAATACGGTGTACCGATGGGTTGTGTGGTAGAGATATTCTGCTGGAGCCGCGCAATGCCAAAATCCGCGAGCAGGAGCGGGGGCGAATCTCCTAACTGTGTTGTCGTATTGCCGATGAGAAAATTTGATGGTTTGATGTCGCGATGTACCACCCCTTGATTATGTGCGTATTGAAGCGCATCCGCCGCTAGATTCAGAATTTTGCTGGCTTCTAGCGGCGTTAGCACCGTTGCCCCATTGACGGAACGTTTGTGTAACCAGTCGGAAAGCGTCCCTTCCTGCTGGTAGGGCATTACAAGATAGGTGTAAATAATTCCATTGATGGTTACTTGCCCATAATCGAACAGGGCTAAAATGTGGACATGACCACTCAACCTGCTGATCAATTGGGCCTCACGTTGGAATGCATTGACCGCATCGTTTAACATTGCCGTATTGGCGAACTGCGTCTCTTCAGTTTGCATGACTTTGATGGCGACATCTCGTGGGATACTGGGGTCTTCCGCGAGGTACACCTCACTTGTCCCTTTTCCTACCATGCGCACGATACGATATCGCCCTAATTGCATACCCGCAGGTAACATATTACATCCCAATCCTTGCATAAATAATGATTGAGAGAAACTGTAAGCGCATTGTGGTGAAATTACTTCAACAGTATAACACAGAGAAGCGAACATGAAAAGAGGAAAAGACCCATGTCTTAACCATGATAGGTGACCCATTGAATCTGGATGTTGTAGCCATAGTTCACAACCATCACCTTTGCATAGTTGCCACCGTTGGTATGTACCGCGAAAACATCGCCATTTACAAGCTGGTTAGAGGAGTCGTTATTGCCGTTAATGGGTGCTGTGCCGTAGCTTTCGCCTTGCAACGTGGTGAAGTCGAGCGCGTTAAAATCCACGCTGCCGAGATTAACAATGGTCGCGCTGCCTTGAGGTTCCATCTGGCGCTGGGTGGAGCTAATCTGGTTCCAGAAAACATCACCATTGCTGCTGACCTGCGTGCCATTATCGAAGTTAAATTGGAACGTACCCTGAATGGTTCCGGTGCCATTTGAAATAACCGGGTGAGTGGTGGCAGTCGCGGAAGCGGTGGCATTGGCATTTGCCGTGGCGGTGGCATTAACATTGGCCTGTGCGGTAGCCGTGGCGTTGGCATTGCCCTGAGCATTGGCGGTCGCGGTTGCATTAGCTTGTGCGGCGGCATTAGCAGTTGCGGTCGCGTGGACATTCCCTATACCGATTGCCGTAGCGTTGGCATTGGCGGTCGCGGTCGTATTGCTGTTGCTGATTGCTGTTCCCGTCTGGTTAGCCTGGGCCAAAGCTGTGTTTGTACCTGCGAGTGAACTGTTAGTCTGCGCGGTTGCGGTGGCATTGGCGTTGTTTGTTGTGGCATTGCTATTCAGAAAGTAGATCAGGAAGGCAGTGCTGGCTAAAAGAACAACGACGACGATGACGACCAGAAAAACAATTCTACCGGTAGACGATTTACGAGGTGGTACCGGTCTTTGTGGCACCACTGGCGGTGCAAACTGAGGAGCGTTGTTTTGAGCAACCGGTGGATACTGTTGTTGGAGAACTGTTGGTTGCGAAGACACCGTATTGAAAGCGGCGTTCTGCACTGTTGGTTGGTTCGCATTGGCAATCAATGCCGGGTCCGCGCCAATGATCGTTTTATCTTCGCCTGAAAAGCCTGCCGCGCCATCGCCATAGCCGGGAGCTACGGCGATGGTGAGTAATAGAGGGTCTGCCAGATTGCCATCAATCAGCGTGCCATCCTGTTCTCCTATGCGCAAGACCTGGCCGTTTTGTACTCCTGGCGGGACAGATACGGTGATGCGCTGCCCGGAAGGTAGTGTCAGAGAGCGGCTTGTCCCATTTGCAGCCTCGGCTGAGCTGATTGCCAGTGTGGCGCGGATAATGCCATCCTGTACCAGGTTCGCCGCACTCATCATCGTTGGGCGGTTGTCATCGTATTGCAGGTGTCCCATCGTATTGATCATAGTTGGATGGTCTATGGTTGGCAATGTCTGTTGAAATGCATCGGCAAAGGCGGCGACCGTTGGAAAACGATCCTGCGGGCGTTTCGCCAGCGCACGCAGCAGCACGGAATCAACCGAGGGCGAGAGCGCGGAATTGACGGTGCTGGGAGGCAGCGGCGAGACTGTCATGTGCTGGTACATCATCTGACTTGGCCCGCCTTGAAATGGCGTTCGCCCGGTCAGCAGTTGATAGGTCATAACTGCCAGCGCATACTGGTCAGTGGCAGGAACGGGATGCCCCTCCCATTGTTCCGGGGCCATGTACATAGGAGTGCCGCGCACAACCTGGCTGGCACCCGATGAACTGGCGGCCAGCCTTGCTATGCCGAAGTCTGCCAGTAAAATATCTGGTAGCCCTCCATTGCGGTTGCGTATGAGGAAATTGGAGGGCTTCACATCCTGGTGAATAATATCGTGGTCATGTGCGTGTTGTAGCGCGTCGGCGGCCTGGCGTGTGAAATGAATCGTATGCTGTGGCGAGAGCATATCGGCTTCCGCGTGTTGTTGGAGCCATGTTGATAGAGAACCATCGGGGCAATACGGCATAACCATGTACGTAACGGTTGTCCCATTGATCACCTCTTCACCATAGTCGAAGAGCGGCAAAATATTGGGATGATTGAGTTGGGCGATAGATTTGGCCTCACGTTCGAAAAGACGTATGGCATCCTGGGTCGCATCTGTATTCATGAAAGAAGATGCATCGAAGCGGATTACCTTGATCGCAACCTGCCGGTCAATGCGCGTGTCATCAACAAGGTACACTTCCCCCATACTTCCACTACCGAGCGGTCGGACAATACGATAGCGTCCATTTTGTAGCGACTCAAGCGGCATAATTCCACCTCATTCATCGGTTTGTTTATATATTTGCGTGACTAGTATAACATACACAAGAAAGGGGGAAAATGTATCCCATCCTTTCGTAAGTAACGTATACCTTACAGGGGAGAACGTATTCAACAAGTCGTGGAGCAATGCTTGTCGAGAGGGCTTCGGATGCGTATAATGATAGTAATCAACAGGGGAGGGAAAGCTATGGCACACTGGCGTCATCTCGGTCTCTTGCGAAAAAGTGCGAAGGCATGGAATGCCTGGCGTGAAAAACATCCATCGGCGCAACCTGATTTTACCGGTGCGCGTTTCATTGGCACACACCTCGCCGGGGCCAATCTCGCACGAGCAGATTTTAGTAATGCCGACCTCACCGGCGCGAACCTGCAAGGCGCAAACTTGCGGGGAGCGCGTTTTGCCGGGGCCAATCTCAATAACGCGAATCTCAGTAACGCCGATTTACGCGAGGCGAACCTTACCGGCGCGAACCTCAACGCAATTCAACTGCAAGGCGCGAACCTGCAACAGGTGCAGCTTGTGGATGTCTATCTCTATCAGGTAGATATGAGCGGCGCGAATCTCAAAGAGGTCAATCTGAGTAACGCGCAACTGGGTAAGGCCAATCTGCGGCACGCAGATATGAGCGGGGCCAATCTCACCGGAACCAGCCTTGCTGGCACTGTGCTAGTAGGCGCAAAGATGCAGGGCGCATTTCTTTTCAAAACCGATGTCAATGGCGCTGACCTGCGCGATACCGATCTGAGCGCGGCGAATTTGAGCGGCATCAACCTCAGTGGCATCAACCTTAGCGGCGCGAATTTGAGTGGAGCCAATCTGACCAATACCCTGTTGTCAAACGCTCATCTCAGCAAGGCCAACTTGACTGATGCCCTTCTTGTTGCGACAGACCTGCGCCGGGCGAATCTCAAAAATGCCCATTTCCCCCATACTCGCCTCGAAAATGTGCAATTGCAGCAAGCCTCTCTCGCTCATGCCGATATGCATCAAGCGCACCTGAATACCGTTGATCTGAGTCAAACAGATATGAGCGAAGCCGATTTGAGCCATGTGACGTTTAGCACTGTCATTTTACAGGGTGCAATATTGCACAAAACCGATTTACGCGGGGCCGATTTGCACGGGCTGGACTTGCGCGATGTTCCCCTACGCGAAGCCTTGCTCGATGGCGCGAACCTCAGCGAAGCCAACCTGGAAGAAGTGAATCTTGATGGTGTGACGTTGCGTGCTGTCAATCTGAACAGCGCAACCTTGCACAATGCCAGTTTCCGCAAAGCCACTTTCGCGACAACAAGCTTGATGAACGCCGACCTTACCAATGCGAACCTGAGCAGCACCGACCTGAGAAACGCGAATTTGAATGGTGCCATCCTCGACCACACACGCTTCCGCTATGCCACGTTGCGTGGTACCGACTTGCGAGCGGTATCCCTGAAGCCAGCCAACCTGAGCGAAGCCGACCTCAGCCTGACCAATCTGAGCGGAGCCGATTTGCACGGCGCAATATTGAACAACGCCAACCTCAGCCTTGCCGACCTCACCAACGCCGACCTGAGTGACGCCGACCTCTACATGACCGACTTCAGTCGCGCCGACCTGAGCGGTGCCAACCTGCACGGAGCCGAGATGCGCGGTGCCAACCTCAACGGCACCCTCCTGGATGGCACCGACTTCACCGGCGCGAATATGCACGGCGTGTTGATGGAGGAGTATCCGTAAGGTAGGGACGCGCTTTAGCCTGTCCGTAGGACATGGAGTGTTATTCCTTGCAACGCGGACGGGCCTGACCAGTTAAATAGCGCCAAACCTTGCATTGCTGAACAGAACATCGGTATCTTTGGTCTGCGAAGCGGCGAAGACGCCAATTTGTCCTGTCGTGTAGGTGTTATCCGTCATGGTTGTTATCTCATGTTTGTTTACATAAAATGTAAAGCTATTTCCTTGCGCTTTCACTGCGAGGAGATTGGTTGCGCCCGGCGTTGTATCAATAAAGCTACTTGTGCCGTTCACCTGGGTGGGCGTAACAGTGTTGTTTGCTCCATAGATATCGAGTCCATACGCGCCGCTTGCATCAATATGGAAGCAGTAGAATGTCCCGTTTGTACTGTCGCCACGGAACAGGATACCTGCTTCATCGCCCTGGACTATTTGCGCTTGCGCTTCATAAAAGAAATTGCCGCCATTAGTAGCTTCAGCAAAACATGGTGAATAGAAGCCTGAACCAACCTTTAAAACGATGGCATGATACGCCGAATTCTGGAATGTACAGCCGCCTCCGGCGTTGGCATTGTAGTTGGTATCCCACTTATTTCCCTGTGAATTATCTTGCAGAGGATCAAGGGGGGCATTATTCTCCATCGAGTTATAGGTTGCGATAGCGGCAGCCGCAATGGTGGTAGCAGTCGCATGCTCTCCGGCGATAGCGGTGACAGTGGCATTACTCTGTGCAGCTCCAGCAGTAGCAGTTGCATTGGCCTGTTCGGTGATAGTGGTGGCAGCCGCATTTGCTCCCTCGGTCGCGCTTGTTTGCGCATGTACTGTAGCATTAGCTCTGACGGAAGCTGTCAGATTGGGAGTTGGGCCTGGAATACGGACTTTTGGGCCACTGGATGGGTTTGAGTTGACGAGCGCGAGTGCAATGACGCTGCCCAGGATAACTATGCCAATGATGCTCAGGAGTAAGAGTGTTTTGAATATGGGTGTACCGTTGCTCCGCCGTGGCTCAGGCGGTAGTTCCTCGTTATCAAATGTTGGCGGAGGTGGTGCAACGATGGTTTGTGGCAAGTGGCCGGTATCTGCCAGCGTCACCACATGTTGTGCGTGAGCGATAACGATAGTCAAAATCAATGTGCCAGGAGGGCCACCGTACAACGAATTGTCCCCTTGCCCTTCGAAATAGAAGACCTGCCCATTTTGCACGCCGGGTGGTATATCCACCGTTAACTGCCGCCGCCCGCTGATGTGGATGATCCGGCGTGTGCCTGTACGAGCTTCGGCCTCGCTAATGATCAGTTGTTGCCGGATGTTGCCTGTATCACGCAGTGCTTGCTGAAAGGCAAGCGCGAACGCTGTCACCGAACTATAGCGTGCCTGTGGCGCTTTTGCTAAGGCTCGCAACAGCACTGCATCAAGTCTAGTGGGAAGATGTGGGTTGAGCTGGCTTGGCTGCGTCGGCGTGAAAGATGCATGCTGGAACCACATGTTTTGTTGATCGGTGCCCTGAAATGGCTGTTGCCCGGTGAGTAACTCATAGGCCATCACTCCCAGCGCGTATTGATCGCTGGCTGCGACTGCTCGCCCCTCCCACTGTTCAGGAGCCATATGTGTTGGCGTCCCACGAATGATGCGGCTATGGCTGGTACTTGTCATCAGCCGGGCAATGCCAAAATCAGCGAGTTGCATGTAGAGTTGACGGGGGTGTGGTGCGGGGTCTTTAATAAGAAAATTGGATGGCTTCACATCGAGATGGATAATGTCATGGTCGTGGGCGTGTTGTAAGGCGCTTGCCGCCTGTTTGATGATCCGCTCGACATAGGGTGGTGAAAGTGGACGCCCATGCCCATATCGAGATAGCCATTCGGCAAACGAACCTTCTTCTCGTAAGGGCATTACCATATAGAACAATGGCATGCCGTCTATCTCTGTTTCGCCCGCGTCGAATAAAGGTAAGATGTGTTGATGGTCAAGTTGTGCCACTACCCGTACTTCACGTAGAAAGAGCCTCGCGGCTGACCGGCCCTCAGCCTCATCAAGATAGTTGACGTTATCGGTGCGTATGACTTTGATCGCGACCTGACGATTGAGCTTTTCGTCTTCCGCCAGATATATTTCTCCCATGCCGCCACGCTTCAACAATCGCATCAGGTGATATTGATCAAATCGCTGTGTTTCCAGTCGCATTTGCTGACCTCAAACATACTGTAGAAAGCAAGGTAGCAATAAGAAGAACGCATTATAGGATTGCAAACATATAGAGTATAGCATAGATAATTGCAAAAAGAAAAGACTATTTACAATGAAATTTTTTGCAAACAGGAAGATTATATTCACTATCTAGTAGAAAGAAATTTCTAGATAGCGCTTACACGCTTACTTGTCCAGCAGGGAACAGCACATCTATTAGCCATTGGAGAGCATGCAGGAATTTGTGGATGTGCCGTCAGGTACAACAATGATGGTCAAGGTGTGGAGATGTGTATCGTTAATTGGCCCGATAACCACGGCGCAATGAGTGACGGTGAGTATCAGCCCGCTCCCTGGAGTATTCAGGTCTGAGTCATTAAAGTCACTTTCCATCGAGAGCAATGTGTTGATATTTTTTGGCGCAACTACGACCCCTGTCAGGCGGAAGCGTGCTGGCGACCACAGCAAATGAAGAACCTCTCCTTTTATGACAACAGTATTGCCGGACAAGGGGTACGTTGAGGAAAAGATTTTACCATTTGCGTCAGTATATGTAAATTTTATTGTTGCAGGTTCGGTTACGTTTGCCGGTTGTTGAACCTGTACCTGGATCATAAGCTGATTTCCTATTACTGCATCGTTTTGCAATATGTCATTGATTGGTTTCCATAATATTCCCCATGCCAATCCGCCGATGAGCAACAGAATAAACAGTATCGCAAGTACAAGTTTCATAAACCACCTTCTTTGTTGATGCGATTGTTGGTCGGGTTCCGTTTCGGAACTTTCTGGTTCGTGCGATGACTCAGGTCTGCTTTGCCGGGGACGTGGACGGCTATGTGAGACAGGGCCGTGATTTCTGTAGTAGTAATAATTTGTATGCATGCCTGTCATTACATCAGATGATATTGCCATTGTGGACCTCCTTTCAGTCCATTGCACCTTGTACAAGGTTTCTTTGTAAGGTGAAACGATTTTCATCTTACATATAAGAAATACGTATCGCTGAATAAAAGTTAAATTTACTAATACGCAAGATAGCAACAGGGCGTTCTAAGAAGTGAGCTATCAAGACGGTCATACATATATGACGCTGTTACTATTGTTCATTAAAAATACTGGACTACGACCCTTCACAACGTCTCTTCCCATCGGATATAATATGTATGACGACAAAAAGGATGCACTTTTACTTATTTTCATAACTCACATCGCTGCTAGGGGCGCTGAATTGGCTGAGAT